>NZ_JBHUKY010000005.1:0-18220 GCF_042684125.1 Paenibacillus rhizoplanae
CGAAACTACGAAACGCCGACGTTTTCGTCGAGACCCATTGGCCTACCTTAAACAGATTGAAAACAAATTATGTTAGCAAATTAGTCAACCGTAGTTTTTTTTGCAGAACAAGATTACTTATGAAGCCGTGAGTTTAAAAGAAGGGTATTCACAAAAGAGATACGAGAGGCAGGGATATAACATGGTATATGTGGCTAGTGATGAACGGTATGAAGAAATGCGTTACAACCGCACCGGCAGGTCCGGCCTCAAGCTTCCGGCTATTTCACTCGGCCTGTGGCATAATTTTGGCGGCATAGATGCTTATGAGAACGGCCGTGAGATGATTACCCGCGCCTTTGATCTCGGGATTACCCACTTTGACCTGGCGAATAACTACGGGCCTCCGGCCGGATCGGCGGAAGAGCTGTTCGGCAAGGTGCTGGCCCGGGATCTCGCCCCGTACCGTGACGAGCTGGTGATTTCGACCAAGGCGGGATATACGATGTGGCCCGGCCCTTACGGGGACTGGGGTTCACGTAAATATATCCTGTCCAGTCTGGACCAGAGTCTGAAGCGGCTGGGGCTGGACTATGTGGATATCTTCTACTCCCACCGCCCGGACCCGGACACACCTATGGAAGAAACGATGGGGGCGCTGGATCATGCTGTGCGCTCAGGCAAGGCACTGTACATCGGCTTGTCCAACTACTCGGCGGAGCAGACCCGGCAGGCTATTGCGATTCTGAAGGAGCTAGGCACCCCGCTGCTGATTCATCAGCCGAGGTATTCCATGCTGGACCGCTGGATTGAAGGCGGGCTTCAGGATGTGCTGGAGGAGCATGGGGTGGGCAGTATTGCCTTCACTCCGCTGGCGCAGGGGCTGCTGACGAATAAATATCTGAACGGCATCCCTGGAGATTCCCGGGCAGCCGGACCTTCGGCTGCGCTGAATGAGAGCCGGATTACGCCGGAGGTGCTGCGCAGAATCCACGCGCTGAACCAGATGGCGGTAGCGCGCGGCCAGAGTCTGGCCCAGTTCGCCCTGCTCTGGACGCTGCGCGGCGGCCGGATCACCTCGGCGCTGATCGGCGCCAGCCGGGTCAGCCAGATCGAGGAGAATATCGCCGCCCTGTCCCATAGTGACTTCACGCAGGAGGAGCTGGACCGGATCGAAACGATCCTTAAGACAGAGGAGTGAAGCCTAAGGCGTTCAGCCATAAATAACAACGTAAGCAGCCCGCTTCCTGTTCAGGAGACGGGCTGTTGCTCTAGGCGATAGGGCTATTTCTCTCCAGGGTTCACAGTGGCCTGGCGGTAAGCAGTGGGGGACTGGCGGTAGAAGCGCTTGAACTGCCGGGAGAAATACAGGGCATCGGTCAGTCCGACCGACGCCGCTACCTGCTCCACGGACAGCTCGGGCCGTTCACGCAGCAGCTGGCGGGATTTCTCCACCCGCAGCTTCAGCAGGTAAGTGACCGGGGAGAGCCCCGTCTCCTGCTTGAAGATACGGGAGAGATAAGCGCGGTTATAGCCCAGACTGCCGCACATCTGTTCAATCGAGACCGGATGGGCATACTGGGAAGCCATGTAATGAATCATCTGCTTCACCGTCCGCTTGATCTGTGATTCCGCACCCGGCAGCCGGGTGGAGGAGACCAGCAGCTCCGCTGCCTCCCCAGCGATAAGGTACAGATAACCGAGAGAGGTAAGAGCGGCGCTCTCTTTATTGGCATAGAAGGCGGACATCATCCCGGCAAGCGCTCCGGGAATTACACTGCCGCCTGTGGTAGACAGTACCGGGGCGAGCGGAGTGAAGCCCGCCTGCTGCGCAAGCTGCCCGGCATCGCCGCCGTTGAAGGCAGCCCAGCGGTAACGCCAGGGCTCCTGCTGATCCGAGATGTAGCTGACCAGCTGGCCAGGGTGGATCAGGAAGCAGTCTCCTGCCCCCAGCTCATATGTGTGCTGCTCGGTCCGGAAGATCCCGGAGCCGTATTCAATATAATGGAGCAGATAGTAATCGTAGATCTTGGGACCCGCCTGATGCAGCGGAAGGGTCTGACTCTCTCCCGCAAAGAGTACATGCAGCAGCTGCTTATCGTAATATACAGGATTTGATCCTACTGAATAGGTATGTTGCACTGCAAGCCGCCTTTCCTGAGCAGAACGCTTCCATAGCTAATTGTATAGGGAGCGCCAGTTCACTTTTCCTCTTACCGAGTATAGTCTCTTCAGAGACGAAAGTCACATTTGTCCATATATTGCACACATGATTGCATTATCAGGGCAAGTCTGATTTTATTATAATGTAAGCATGAAGGACGCAAGCTATAATCCACAGTCCCAGCACAAGCAGCGAAAGGATGGAGTGTCAATAATGAGCATACAGGAACTTAACAGTACATTTATCAAGAAGTACGGGGAGAGCGGGGAAACCGCGCGGGTATTCTACGCACCGGGCCGCGTGAATCTGATCGGAGAGCATCTGGATTACAACGGAGGTTATGTTTTCCCGGCAGCCCTGGACTTCGGAACCACCCTGATCGTGCGCCCGCGTACAGACGGCAAGGTTCAATTCGCATCCACGAATTTCCCTTATGAAGCTTCCATTGACTTCAGCGATATCGGCGCAGCCAAGACCGGCGAATGGGTGGACTATCCGGTCGGCGTAATGGTGGAGCTGGCTAAGAAGGGTCACCCGGTATCCGGGGGCTACGATCTTTTGTTCCATGGTGAGATTCCTAATGGCTCGGGCTTGTCCTCTTCCGCTTCGATTGAGGTAGTGACCGGCTTCGCCTTCCTCACGCTGCTTGGCGGTGACACAGATACGGTGGAGATCGCTCTGTTGTCCCAGCGCGCGGAGAACCAGTATGTCGGTGTGAACTCCGGGATCATGGACCAGTTCGCTGTAGCCAACGGCAAGCGTGACCAGGCTATCCTGCTCATGTGCGATACGCTGGAATACAGCCTCGTACCTTTCGTGACGGGCAGCTATAAGCTGGTCATCGGCAACACGAACAAGAAGCGCGGTCTGGTGGACTCGAAGTATAATGAGCGCCGCAGCCAATGTGAAGAAGCACTCGCTATTCTGAAGCAGGAGCTTCCATCTCTGTCCTATCTGGCTGAGGTGAAGCCTGAGCAGTTCGAGCTTCTGCAGGATAGAATTACGGACGAAACCGTCAGACGCCGGGCCCGCCATGTGGTGGAGGAGAATCAGCGTGTGCTTGACTCGGTGGAGGTGCTGAAGAACAATGATCTGAAGCAGTTCGGCCTGTACATGAATGACTCCCATGTCTCCCTCCGCGACCTCTATGAAGTCAGCTGCGAGGAGCTGGATGTGATGGTGGAAGAAGCGCAGCGCATTCCGGGCACACTGGGCTCGCGGATGACCGGCGCCGGATTCGGCGGATGTACGGTTTCTCTGGTACACGAGGATGATGTGCAGCGGTTCATAACGGAAGTTGGAGAAGCTTACAAGAACAGAACCGGCCTGACCGGCGAATTCTATGTATGCGGCATCGGCAACGGCGTGGAAGAATTGAAAGGAGTGAAATAAGATGGCGATTCTGGTAACGGGCGGCGCAGGATACATCGGTTCACACACAGTAGCAGAGCTGCTGGACCGCGGGGAAGAGGTTGTGGTAATTGACAATCTGCTGACAGGGCACCGGGAGGCGCTGCTGGGCGGCAAGCTGTACGAGGGCGACCTGCGCGACAAGGCACTGCTGGCGAAGCTGTTCGCCGAGAATGAGATCGAAGCGGTGATACACTTCGCAGCCAGCTCCCTGGTGGGCGAGAGCATGAAGGACCCGGTTAAATATTATGACAACAATGTCTATGGTACGCAGTGTCTTCTCGAAGCCATGCAGCATGCAGGTGTGGATAAAATCGTCTTCTCCTCCACAGCCGCCACCTATGGCGAACCGGAAAAGGTGCCTATCGAAGAGACCGACCGCACCGAGCCTGCGAATGTCTATGGCGAGACCAAGCTGACCATGGAACGTATGATGGCCTGGTTCGACAAAGTGCTCGGCATCAAATATGTGGCGCTGCGCTACTTCAATGCAGCAGGCGCTCATGCCAGCGGCAAGATCGGCGAAGACCACCGTCCCGAGAGCCACTTGATTCCGCTGGTGCTCCAGGCTGCGTTGAAGCAGCGCGAGAATATCGCAGTGTTCGGGGAAGACTATCCGACAGAGGACGGAACCTGCGTACGCGACTACATCCATGTCAGCGATCTGGCAGATGCGCATGTCCGTGCAGTAACCTATCTGCGCAGCGGCAGTGCGAGCAATATTTTCAACCTTGGCAACGGCCTCGGCTTCTCCGTGAAGCAAGTTATTGAGACGGCGAAGAAGGTTACCGGCCTGGAGATCCCGGTTGTGGTTCAGGAGCGCCGTGCCGGAGACCCGGCAGTGCTGGTCGCTTCCTCCGCCAAAGCCCGTCAGGTGCTGGGTTGGGACCCGCAGCATGCTGACCTGGAAGGCATTATTCAGAGTGCCTGGAGCTGGCACTCTGCTAATCCGCAAGGGTACGGGGAGTAAGCAGCAGGTCTGATTATTGCCCGAAGGTGAAATAGACAGAATGCAAAGCGCCGCATAAGGCACCATAGAAGGAGAAATGAAATGCAGAACGATAATAGTACGGCTGCGGCCGCTGAGAAGGCGCTGTATGCGATTGAACAGCTGGTTCTGTTTGCCGGACATACGGGACTGATCCAGCCCGCAGATGTGGATTACAGCCGCAATGAACTCCTGGACCAGTTCGGCTTCAGCGAGCCGTATCCGGGTGAGTTCACTGAAGGTCCGCTGGACAGCCCGCAGGCCCCCCTGGACCAGCTGATTGATTACGGGTTCAGTCTCGGGCTGATCCCTGAGAATACGGATACGTACCGCGATCTGCTGGATGCGAAGATCATGGGCCTGTTGATGGCCCGCCCGTCTGAGGTGAATGCGGAGTTCGCCGCGATCCAGGCGGAGCAGGGTATTCAGGCGGCAACGGACCGCTTTTATAAGCTGAGCATTGATTCCAATTATATCCGTATGGACCGGGTAGCGAAGAATGTATATTGGCTTCAGGAGTCGCCGTACGGGGATATTGAGATGACGATCAATCTCTCCAAGCCGGAGAAAAGTCCCAAGGAAATCGCCATGGCCCGGCTGCTTCCGCCTCCGGTCTATCCGAAGTGCCAGCTCTGCCGTGAGAATGTTGGCTATGCCGGCCGGGTCAATCACCCGCCGCGTCAGAACCTGCGTGTGATCCCGCTCTCGATGAACAACGAGAAATGGTTCTTCCAGTACTCGCCTTATGTCTACTATAACGAGCATTGCATTGTGTTCCACCACGATCATATGCCGATGAAGCTGACGAAGGATACGCTGAAGCGTCTGCTTAGCTTCGTGGAAGCCTTCCCGCATTATTTCATCGGCTCGAATGCCGATCTGCCGATTGTCGGCGGCTCTATTCTGACGCATGACCACTTCCAGGGCGGACGGCATACGTTCCCGATCCAGAAGGCACCCAAAGAGGATACCTTCACACATGCCTCATATCCCGGTGTCAGCTTAAGCACTGTGAAATGGCCGATGTCCGTGCTGCGGATGCATGCCGAAGATCCGGCGGTGCTGCTGGAGGCAGGCAACCATATCTACGAGTCCTGGAAGACGTATAGCGATCCGGCCGCCGAAGTGCTGGCGTTCAGTGAAGAGAACGGCGAGAGCGTGCCGCATAACACGGTTACCCCTATCGTGCGCCGGGCAGAAGACGGCGGCTACGAGATGGATCTGGTGTTGCGCAACAACCGGACCAGCGAAGAATATCCCGAAGGGATTTTCCACCCGCACCGGGAGATGCACCATATCAAGAAGGAGAACATCGGCCTGATTGAGGTGATGGGCCTGGCGATTCTGCCGGGACGGCTCAAGGAAGAGCTTGACGCCATCGCTGGCTTACTGGCGGGCGACACCGCGCTTCTCGGAGCTGTCCAGAGCGGGGGCCAGGAGCATCCGCTGGCGCTTCACGCTTCCTGGATTACCGAGCTGGTAAGCCGCTTCGGCACCTCCCTGAACCGCGAAGAAGCGGTAAAGACCATCCAGAATGAGGTGGGTACGAAGTTCACTCACATTCTGGAGCATGCCGGAGTCTACAAACGCACGCCGGAAGGACAGGCGGCCTTCCGCCGGTTCCTGAACAGCAGCGGCTTTAACTGAGTCTGGATAGACTGAATGTACAAAGAAATCGCTCCTTTGGGAATGGCTGGGTGGTCCCTCCATTTCACCAAATGAGCGATTTTTTTTGTTGCTTTTTAAGGAAGGACGGGTCAATTTTCGCTTGAACAGCGCAGCGGGCAGAATGACCCGCGGAAAAGCGAAGCGTTCGCCTTCTGGACACAACAGCGATTGGAACAACGTTCTGTTTGCGGAGCGTCCACCCAAGTGCTCACGTTGATTCTAATCCAAAATAGAGAGCTGAGCGATTTGAATGCGCCAAGCTGGAGGACTATAATAGACAGGTGCTTCACATTCACATACTCATGGAGGTTTACCCATATGCGCAAGTTTGAATTTTATAACCCTACCAAGCTTATTTTCGGACAGGGAACATTGCAGGCACTCCGTACCGAGGTGCCGAAATACGGTAAGAACGTACTGCTGATGTACGGCGGTGGAAGTATCAAGCGCAGCGGCCTGTATGACAACGTTATTGCCGAGCTGGCTGGCATTGGTGCCGTAATTACCGAGCTTGCCGGAGTGGAGCCGAATCCGCGTCTCTCAACGGTACATAAGGGTGTAGCGTTGTGCCGTGAGCATCACATTGACCTGATTCTTGCCGTTGGCGGCGGCAGCGTGCTGGATTGTGCGAAGGCAGTGGCCGTTGGAGCGAAATATGAAGGGGATATGTGGGACTTCGTAGAACGCAAGGCCGCACCTCAAGGTGCGCTTCCGCTTGGAACCGTGCTGACGATGGCAGCTACCGGCTCTGAAATGAACAACGGCTCGGTTATTACCAACGAAGTGACTAAGGAGAAAATGGGCTGGGGCAGCATCCATGCCTATCCGGCTTTCTCGATCCTTGACCCGGAGAACACCTTCTCCCTGCCGCGCGACCAGACGGTGTACGGTATGGTGGACATCATGTCCCATACGCTGGAGCATTATTTCCACACAGACAGCAATACGCCGTTACAGGACGGATTCTTGGAGACTCTGCTTCGTACGGTCATTGAGACAGCACCTAAGCTGATTGAGGATCTGAACAACTACGAGCTACGGGAGACCATTATGTACTGCGGTACGATGGCGCTGAACGGAATGGTCAGCATGGGCTTTGCCGGTGACTGGGCTACGCACAACATTGAGCATGCCGTATCCGCTGTGTATGATATTCCCCACGGCGGCGGCCTGGCGATTCTCTTCCCGCAGTGGATGAGATATAACCTCAGCACGAATCCTGCCCGCTTCCGCCAGCTGGCTGTGAACGTGTTCGGCATTGACCCTTCTGGCAAAACCGATGAACAGACCGGCCTCGAAGGTATTGAAGCGCTCCGCAGCTTCTGGGATTCCATCGGCGCTCCGAAGACGCTCGGCGATTACGATATCGACGACAGTGAAATCGGCAGCATGGCCGACAAGGCGCTTCGCTTCGGCCCGTTCGGCAACTTCCGCAAGCTGGAGCGTCAGGACGTAGTTGAGATTTATAAGCTGGCTTTGTAAGTTAGCCATCAATGTAAAGCCGCTTCCCATCTACGGGGGCGGCTTCTTTTGTCTGTTAATTTTCCCGCTCCTAGCATACATTAATGAGAGCAATACCCAACTTTGTGAAACCAAGGACATGACAGTTGCGTTTATACTAGTATGACAGTCCGGAAGTAATGACGGGAGGAGACTAACATGCAAACGCTGTATTTGGGCTGTTTGGCGCTGGGTATTCTTTTTGCTGTAGTCAGTGTAGTGGTAGGCGACCTGATTGGGAGCGCTCTGGACGGGATTTTTGACATCGTATCTTTTGATTTCCTGAATCCTACCTTATTGGCAGGAGGGATAACTGTATTCGGTGGAGCAGGCATGCTGCTTAACCGCTACAGCGGACTGGAAGATGGAGTGATTCTTGCCTTGTCCCTGCTGGTTGCGGCATTCATGGGCGTATTGATGCATTTGGTGGTAGTGAAGCCAATGAGGAACAGCGAAATGTCGAACGGCTTCTCGATGAGTGAACTGCCGGGGAGAATCGGTGAGGTTACCGTCCCGGTCCCTGGCGTAGGCTACGGTGAGATTATGGTGAAGTTCGGTGCAGGTAACAGCCTGCATACGGCGGCCAGCTTCGAGCAGCATGCACTGCCGGCCGGGATCAAGGTGGTAGTAGTTGAGGTACGTGAGGGCGTAGCACTTGTGTCTGAATTCGAAGAGAGAAAAGGAGTGGATTAATGATGAATCTAGAAAATATTCCTGAATCCCTATTTATACCTGCGATAGTAATCGCTGTACTGCTTGTCCTCGGACTCGCCTTCTGGGCACGTTACAAGACGGTTGGCCCGGATGAAGGCATGATCGTCACCGGTTCCTTCCTGGGCAATAATCATATATCGGATGATGGCTCCGGCCGCAAAATCAAAATCGTCCGCGGCGGCGGTGCATTCATTCTGCCCGTCTTCCAGAAGGCGGAGTTCATGTCCCTGCTCTCCCATAAGCTCGATGTGACGACCCCGGAGGTCTACACGGAGCAAGGCGTACCGGTTATCGCTGATGGGGTGGCGATCATCAAGGTAGGCAGCTCTACGGAAGATGTGGCAACGGCCGCCGAGCAGTTCATGGGCAAGCCGATTGAATCCCTGAAGAGTGAAGCGCAGGAAGTGCTGGAAGGACATCTGCGGGCGATCCTCGGTACGATGACCGTAGAAGAGGTCTACCGTAACCGCGACCGTTTCGCCCAGGAGGTTCAGGGTGTTGCCGCCCGTGACCTCAAGAAGATGGGACTCCAGATTGTCTCGTTCACCATCAAGGATGTGCGTGACAAGCATGGATACCTGGAAGCGCTCGGTAAGCCGCGGATTGCGGCAGTGAAGCGTGATGCGGAGATTGCCGAAGCTGAGGCTATGCGTGATGCGCGGATTAAGAAGGCCAATGCCGAAGAGCAGGGGCAGAAGGCGGAGCTGCTCCGCGACACCAACATTGCCGAAGCGTCGAAGGAGAACCAATTGAAGGTTGCGGCGTTCAAACGCGATCAGGACACGGCCAAAGCGGAAGCTGACCAGGCTTACCATATCCAAGAGGCACGTGCCAAGCAGAGCGTAGTGGAAGAGCAGATGAAGGTTGAGCTGGTCCGCAAGGAACGTGAAATCGATCTCCAGGCCAAGGAAATCCAGGTGCGCGAGAAGCAGTATGATGCTGAAGTGAAGAAGAAAGCGGAAGCAGACCGTTATGCGGTAGAGCAGGCGGCGGAAGCCGACAAGGCCAAGCGGATGCGTGAAGCCGATGCCTTGCAGTACAGCATTGAGACACAGGCCAAGGCAACCTCCGAGCAGAAGCGTCTGGAAGGTCAGGCGATTGCGGATGCAGAGCTGGCTAAAGGTAAAGCAGAGTCGGAGGTTATCCGTCTGCGTGGTCTTGCCGAAGCGGAAGCCAAGGAGAAGCTGGCGGAAGCCTTCGAGAAATTCGGCGAAGCCGCTATTCTCGATATTATTGTCAAAATGCTGCCGGAACTGGCGGGACGGATTGCCGAGCCGCTGGCATCCATCGATAAGCTTACCGTTGTAGATACCGGTAACGGTGAAGGTGCCGCCCGGGTCAGCAATTATGTTACCCAACTGATGGCGACAGCCCCTGAGATGCTGAAGAGCGTGTCCGGCATTGACGTCGAGTCCCTGATCAAAGGATTGACTTCAGGCAAATCTGCACAGAAGGATGTTGTCAGACACACTGCAGCACCCCTAACCTCTGTGGTCTCAAGACCGGCCCCGGCTGCACCAGTCACTCCGCTCACTCCGGCGGAACCTTCGGAACACCCTGAAGGTTAACAGCAAGCCACCAAGGTATGGCAGGCAGCAGTACCCGCCAGCCATACCTTTTTAATAATGATCCGCGCAACAGAGATTTCTTATCATACGCGCTGAAACGGAGGCAGAGACATGGAGCTTATACTGGATAATATACGCAAGAGCTTTGACGGCAGGGAGGTGCTGAAGGGGATTGACTTTACCTTTGAGCAGGGCAAGATATACGGATTGCTCGGCCGCAACGGCGCGGGAAAAACCTCGTTGTTCAACTGCCTGAGCGGGGAGATCCAAATGGATAGCGGCGGGGCTTTTCTGCGGAGAGATGAGGTGAGTCTTCCACTGCTTGAGGAGGAGATCGGCTATGTCTTCTCCTTGCCGATTCTGCCTGACTTCCTGACCGGTTATGAGTTTGTGAAGTTCTATATGGACATCAATAAGGGGAAGATACAAGCGGACCGGACCATTGAGGAATATTTCGATATCATCCGTTTCGAAGAGGCGGACAGGCATCGTCTGATCAAAGGCTATTCCCACGGGATGAAGAACAAAATTCAGATGCTGTGCTTTATCATTTCCCGGCCGCCGCTGATCCTGCTCGATGAGCCGTTAACCTCGTTCGATGTGGTAGTGGCGCTGGAGATCAAGAAGCTGCTGCGGGAGATGAAGCAGGATCATATCATTATTTTCTCCACTCATATTCTGCAGTTGGCGGCCGATCTGTGCGATGAGCTGGTTATTCTGAATAACGGTACGCTGCGCCAGATTCCGGCGGAGACCCTGCACAGTCCGGAATTCGAAGAGCAGATTATTGCCCTGCTGAAGGATGAGGATCATGATTAGGACACTGAAGGCGATACTGGAAGTGCGGGGGATGTCCGGCGCCAACCGGCTGATGTTCTATATCCGTAAGCTTCCCGTACTGGGTAAGCAGATCCCGGCCTCGGTCTACTCGGAAACCACGCTGAAGCGGTCCTTATCTGTTATCGTGCATATCTTGAAGCTTCTTATGGCCTTTGTGACGAAGTTCACTTATCTGGGTATTATGATCTTTCTTCCGGTGAAGCTGATAGGACAAGATTTATCATTAACCCTGCCTGTGCAATACCAGCTCTATTTGCAGATGCTGCTATGTATAAGCTTCCTCACGTCCGGGATTTCCAGCGCGGTTATTCTGGAGCCGAAGCGGGATAAATACATATTCGTGAAGCTGATGAGACTGCCGGCAGAGCGGTATATGCGGACCACACTGACTTTGCGCGGGATCAGCTTCCTGGTTACGTTTATTCCGGCGATGCTGGTCTTCGGGAGTTTTCTCGGGGCTCCGCTGTGGCATGGGGCGGTTCTGACGCTGCTGCTGACGTTCTGGCGTACGGCTTGCGAGGCGCTGCATCTGTGTGTGTTTGACCGCTACGGCATTGTTATTGTCAAAAAAACAGGCTGGGTCTGGACCGCCATCGGCGCTGGCTATCTGCTGGCCTACCTGCCACTGCTTCCCGGATTTGCGGTAGTAGAGAGCGGGATGCTGTTCAATCTGCCTGTGGTGCTTGGCGTGCTTATGCTGGGAGGCTTAAGTGCGGTTTATATCGCTCGTTATAAAGGCTACAAGAATGCCGTCGATGCCGTCACCAAAATCGATGATCCGCTGCTCGACATGGGCCGGATGATGAAAGAAGCACGGGTGAAGGATGTGGCTACCCAGGATCAGCACTACTCGGCGGAACAGAATCAAGGCAAGTTCGAGGGGAAAAGCGGGTACGCATACCTGAATGCGATCTTCTTCTCACGCCACCGGCGTCTGATCACCAGTCCGATAGAGCGCAGGCTGGTCATTATTGGCTCGCTCTTTGCCGCTGCTTTGCTGACGATGCTGTTGTCACAAGCTGCTTTTACCAAGCTGACTCACTATCTGATTACCGCGTTGCCGACCTTCCTGATCATTATGAACTATACGTCCATTGGCGAACGCCTCTGCAAGGCGATGTTCTATAACTGTGATCTCAGCCTGCTGCGCTATGGATTCTACCGTGAACAATCGGCGATTCTGAGCAACTTCCGCATCCGGCTGCTGCGTATCAGCGTGCTCAATCTGATCCCGGCTGCCGCGATCTGCCTGGGGGTGAATCTGCTGCTGCTGCTGTCAGCGGAGAGCTGGGGAGCGGGGGATGCCGTACTCTTTTGCGTGACGATTGTGGCGCTGTCCCTGTTCTTCTCGGTGCATCATTTGTTCATGTACTATATCTTCCAGCCCTACAGTACGGAGCTGAATGTGAAGAATCCGTTCTTTACCATTGTGAACAGTGTGGTACTGGGGATAGGATTCATCGCCATGCAGTTCAAGAGTGAGCTTGGAATGTTTGCCATGATCGTAGTGCTCTCTGCTGTGGTGTATATGCTGGCTGCCCTGATCATGGTGTACAGGTTCTCAGGCCGGACGTTTCGGGTGAAATGAACTGAGCTTGCGGGCCGTATGTGGCACACTTCTAATTTGAGATTCTTGATGTTATGATAGTGCTGCCGGAATTGATCGGGATTCAGAAGTAAAAGAGGTGTCGCAAGTGAGCAGCATTACCGTGGCCAAGGTGCTTAATAATAACGTGATCATTGCCGAGCATCCCCAGTATGCTGAGGTTGTGGTCATCGGCAAGGGGATCGGCTTCAACCGTAAAACGCGGGACCGGATCAATCTGTCCTCTGTAGAGAAGATGTTCATCCTGCGCAGCCAGGAGGAGCAGGAGCAATACAAGCAGCTCGTGCCGCAGGTAGATGAGAAGCTGATTGAGGTGGTCCAGGAGATTGTACTGCATATTATGCAGAGCAGCCGCCAGACGCTGAATGAGCATATCCATATTGCCCTTACCGACCATATCTCCTTTGCGATCCGTAGAAGCGAGCAGCATATGGCTATTCATAATCCGTTTCTGTATGAGACCCGGGAGATTTACCCGGAGGAATATAGTCTGGCGGAATATGCGGTGGAGCGGATCAATGAGGCGATGGAAGTTGCGCTGCCGCCGGATGAGATTGGCTTTGTGGCTCTGCATATTGTCAGTGCGCTTAGCAACCGCCATATCTCCGAGGTGAAGCAGCATTCCGAGCTTATCGGCGATCTGGTGGGGCTGGTCGAGGATAATCTGGAATATCGTATTCCGCGGGATTCGCTGGATTATTCAAGGCTGGTGACCCATTTGCGGTTCGTTCTGGAACGTCTGCGCCGGGGAGAGACTGTGCGCGAGACCTCGTCCCTGGATGGACTAATGAAGCGGGAGTACCCTGAGATGTACATGCTTGCCTGGAAGCTGACGAAGGTAATCGAGCAGCGTGTGCGCATTCCGGTATATCCGGCCGAGGTTAGCTATCTAACGATTCATCTGCAGCGTATTGCCCAGAAGAAGGAAGATGAGACAGGGATGGAGGAGTAGACCGGCTTTAGGCGATTTTGGGGCTTGCAACTTCAAATCAATGGTGCTACAATGATCCCTGTTATGAAACAGAAGCAGAATACAAACGTGTAACTGATACGATCAGGCATGAGTGATTTACAGTATTATGGTTGTCCAGCCCCCTCTCGGGGTACCCTAACGTTAGCGTTAGCCGGGCAATCTGCGTACTGTATTGCTCATGCCTTTTTTGGCTTCTGTTGACAGAAATTAAGGATTAGGAAGTGACATGAATGTTCAAAAAATTATTTGGCGTTCTGCAGAGAGTCGGTAAGGCGCTTATGCTGCCAGTAGCCATTCTGCCTGCGGCGGGCCTGCTGCTAGGAATCGGGAACATGCTGGTTAACCCGGACTTCCTGCAATATGTGCCTGCACTGGAGAATCATACTGTTCAGGCGATAGCCACCGTACTTATGAACTCCGGGCAAATCGTATTTGATAACCTCTCCCTGCTCTTTGCAGTCGGCGTAGCCATCGGGCTAGCCGGAGGAGAAGGCGTAGCCGGGCTTGCGGCGATTATCGGCTTCCTGGTGATGAACGTAACCATGGGTACGGTAGTGGGTGTCAATGCTTACGTGCTGACCTGGAAGGATTTCTCGTATTCCAGCGTGCTGGGGATTCCCACATTGCAGACTGGGGTGTTCGGTGGTATCCTGGTCGGGATACTAGCCGCATCCATGTACAAAAGGTTCTTCCGCATAGAATTGCCGTCTTATCTGGGCTTCTTCGCGGGTAAACGTTTCGTACCGATTATGACGGCGGTGACCTCCCTGATCCTCGGTCTTGCGCTCACGATTGTGTGGCCGCCGATTCAGCACGGTCTGAACTATGTGTCTCAGAGTATGATTAATACCAACCTGACGCTGTCGGCCTTTATCTTCGGGGTCATCGAGCGCTCCCTGATTCCGTTCGGCCTGCACCATATCTTCTATTCACCATTCTGGTATGAATTCGGAAGTTATATTGACAAGGCGGGCGATCTGGTCCGGGGGGACCAGCGGATTTTCATGCAGCAGCTTCGTGACGGTGCGGAGTTCACAGCGGGTACATTTACAACCGGTAAATATCCGTTCATGATGTTCGGTCTTCCGGCAGCGGCTCTTGCGATCTACCATGAGTCGAAGCCTGAGAACAGACGGATTGTCGGAAGCTTGATGGTCTCCGCAGCGCTGACCTCGTTCCTGACGGGGATCACCGAGCCGCTGGAATTCTCCTTCCTGTTCGTGGCACCGCTGCTGTTCGCAGTCCATGCGGTCTTTGCAGGACTGTCCTTCATGACCATGCACATCCTGGGCGTCAAAATCGGCATGACCTTCTCCGGCGGCTTCATCGACTATGTGCTGTTCGGCGTCATTCCGAACCGTACCGCCTGGTGGCTGGTTATCCCGGTAGGTCTGGTACTGGCCGTGATTTATTACTTCGGGTTCCGCTTCGTCATCCGTAAGTTCAACCTGAAGACTCCGGGCCGTGAGGATGCTTCCGAGGATGAGGATGAGGTAAGCTTAGAGAGTGTGTCCAAGACGGGCGACGATCTGCCGCGCAACATCCTGTCCGCCTTGGGCGGCAAAGAGAACATCACCCATCTGGATGCCTGTATCACGCGTCTGCGCGTCGAGGTGAAGGACAAAGCGGGCGTAGACAAGAACCGTCTGAAGAAGCTGGGTGCTTCTGGTGTTCTTGAAGTGGGTAACAACGTACAAGCGATCTTCGGCACACGTTCGGACACGATCAAGTCACAGATTCAGGATGTCATGAACGGCAGAACACCGGCCGCAGCCCCTGCAGCTCCGAAGCCGGAGCTGGAACAGCAGGCTGGCGAGCAGGGCCAGGCTATTATACCTGAGGATATCGTATCCCCGGTAAACGGCCAGCTGATGGATATTACAGAGGTTCCCGATGCGGTCTTCTCGCAGAAAATGACCGGTGACGGCTTCGCCTTCCTGTCGGAAGACGGCAAGATTGCTTCACCGGTATACGGCAAGGTATTCAACGTGTTCCCGAGTAAGCACGCCATTGGCATCATGTCGGACGGCGGCAAGGAAGTCCTTGTGCATATCGGGGTCAACACAGTTAAGCTTAAGGGCCAGGGCTTCACGATTCTGGTGGAGGAAGGCGATCTGGTAGCTGCCGGACAGCCGATTATGGAAGTGGATATGGAGTATGTGAAGGCGAATGCACCTTCTGTCATTTCTCCGGTCATCTTCTCCAACCTGCCGGAAGGCTCCTCTGTTACCTTGAAGAAGCCGGGCAGAGTCGTCATCGGCGACAAGGATATCATCACCATTCAGTAAAATGTGCAATGGCGAAGCGCTTCTATTATAATGAAGGGGAGCGCAAGCCTTCACTATAATTCACCATCCCAAAATTAACAGAAAGCGAGTTGGATTATATTATGCAAACAACTTTCAGAATTATTGACGAAGACGGAATTCACGCACGCCCGGCGACAGCGCTGGTAAATACAGCTACAAAATTCAAAAGCACCGAGGCTTTTGCAGAAGCTAAAGGCAAAAAAGTTACTCTTAAATCTATCCTGGGCGTTCTGTCCCTGGGCCTTGAAGCAGGAGATACCCTGACCCTGATTACTGAAGGCAGTGAAGAAGCGGAAGCACTGAGCGCGCTGCAGGAGGTTATGGTTAAAGAAGGGCTGGGAGAAGTCCATGAATAAGATTTCAGGAATCGCGGCTTCCGCAGGTATTGCAGTAGCCCGTGCCTTTATCCTGGAACATCCGGACTATACCATTACCAAAACAGCGATAGCTGATGTGGACGCTGAGCTTGCGAAGCTGAAGGACGCCCTGGACAAATCCAGAGGCGAACTTCAGACCATCAAAGAGCGTACATTGGCTGAGCTTGGCGAGAAGAAGGCGGAGATTTTCGAATCCCATCTGCTGATTCTTGATGATCCTGAGCTCATTACCCCTGTAATGGACAAAATCCGTGACGAATCGGTAAATGCGGACTACGCACTGAATGAAGTAGCTAATCAATTTGTGGAAATGTTCCAAAACATGAAAAGCGCCTACCTGCAGGAACGTGCAGCCGATATGCGTGACGTCACCAAACGTGTGCTGAACCACCTGCTTGGCATTCACTATGTGAGCCCGGCAGAAATCAGTGAAGAGGTTATCGTCATTGCGATGGATCTGACCCCTTCGGATACTGCACAGCTTAACCGCAATTTCGTCAAAGGCTTCACGACCAACATCGGCGGCCGGACTTCCCACTCGGCCATTATGGCCCGTTCCCTGGAGATTCCGGCAGTTGTAGGGACCAAGAATGTCTTGTCCCTGGTCAAATCCGGCGATCTGATCATCGTTGATGGTCTGAATGGCGATGTGCTGATCAACCCTTCGGAAGCCGAAGTTGCTGAGTACACTGCGAAGCAGGCAGCGTATGATCTGCAGATTGCTGAGTGGAAGAAGCTCCGTGATAAGCCAACCGTATCCGCTGACGGCAAGCTTGTAGAGCTGGCTGCCAATATCGGTACTCCGAATGATGTCACTGGTGTGATTGAGAACGGCGGCGAAGGCGTAGGCTTGTACCGTACAGAGTTCCTGTACATGGGCCGCGACAAGCTGCCTTCCGAAGAGATCCAGTATAACGCCTACAAGACCGTGCTTGAGAATATGCAAGGCAAGCCGGTAGTGGTGCGTACGCTGGATATCGGCGGAGACAAGGAGCTGCCTTATCTGGATCTGCCGAAGGAAATGAATCCGTTCCTCGGCTTCCGTGCCATCCGTCTCTGTCTGGACCGTCAGGATATCTTCCGCACCCAGCTGCGTGCCTTGCTCAGAGCAAGTGCCCACGGCGACCTGCGCGTTATGTTCCCGATGATCGCTACCCTTGGTGAATTCCGTGCAGCCCGTGATCTGCTGCTGGAAGAGAAAGCCAAGCTGCGTGAAGAAGGCAAGGAAGTATCAGACAACATTCAGCTCGGTATCATGGTTGAGATTCCTTCGACTGCTGTGCTGGCGGACCAGTTCGCCAAAGAAGTGGATTTCTTCAGTATCGGCACCAACGACCTTATTCAATATACAATGGCTGCGGACCGTATGAATGAACGGGTATCCTACCTGTATCAGCCATACAACCCGGCGATTCTGCGTCTGGTCAAAATCGTTATCGACGCTGCACACGCCGAAGGCAAATGGACCGGCATGTGCGGTGAAATGGCCGGTGACTCTACAGCTATTCCTCTGCTGCTGGGTCTTGGCCTTGATGAATTCAGCATGAGCGCTACCTCCATCCTGCCAGCACGCAGCCAGATCTCCAAGCTGTCCGCGGCCGACATGAAGGAAATGGCTGCCCAGGCCCTGCAACTCGGCACGGCCGAGGAAGTTGCCGCACTGGTGCAATCCCGCGTGAATTAATTCGTTCTACTCTGGTTTACTGCATTCCGCAGTTAGCTGCTCCCCGTAAGAGGAGCATTGGTTATAACTCCAACTACTTTCCGGCCTCCTTTATAGGGGGCTTTTTTTTGTGTATGCAATGATGTAATATCCGTTTCTTGAAAGTTCCGGGCCGCACAAGTAAATGAGGAGCCTGCGATGTATGCGAAAAACCGAACACATTGGTTAGGGCGGAGGCGCGTGGACCATATATAGGCGAAAAACCGAACACATTGGTTAGGGCGGAGGCGCGTGGACCAAATATAGGCGAAAAACCGAACACATTGGCTGGCGCGAAGGTGCGTGGACCAAATATAGGCGAAAAACAGGCATGACAAGACAGAGGCCTTGTCACCCCCAGGAATGAAAATAAGTGGGTGGCATCCGTCGCATCCATTCTAAAAGATGCTGTAGTCGTCAAC
>NZ_JBHUKY010000006.1:0-75577 GCF_042684125.1 Paenibacillus rhizoplanae
GCGGCTGTTGTCCCCCGCGCTGCGGGACAACAGCCAGCGGCAGCAGCAGAGCCGCCAGCAGGGGCGCTGCCAGCCAGGCGGCGGGGACCAGCCGCCGGAGCGGGTGTGCGCCGCGCCGCGCACGCGCGTAGCGCCGCGGACGCTTCAGGATGCGCCGCAGGTTGTTTAACTCTTTCATCTCTATGGCTCCTTCCGTAAGCACCGGTGATTCTTATAGATATGAATTTCCGCCACCTGCTAGAACGGGATTTTGAGAGAAAGAGAGTTGCGGAATCCCCCGAAACATATAAGTTATATCAATTGGAAACGGCTTTGCCGTCTTTTTAAAGGACGGTACCGTTTCAGCAAGAAATAGAAGGATAAGTTATCATGTGAAACAAATAAATTCTTATATTTTCAAAAAAAAGGACCAGCCGCTAAGCGGCTGGTCCTAATATTTTTAAGAATAGCTATTATACCCAAGACGGTTGAATCTGGAAGCGGGGTCTGATCTCTTCGGCTTTGGAGGATTCGCTTCTGGCCGGTTCAGGCTTAAGCGCTTCTTCCTTCGCAGCAGGAACAGCCGACTCTTCCATGGAAATACGCCATATGTCTGCACCAAGTCCAGACAGCTTCTCAGCCAAGTGCACATATCCGCGGTCAATGTGATGCGTTCCGCTAACTTCTGTAGTGCCTTCAGCCACAAGTCCTGCCAAAATAAGCGCAGCCCCTGCACGCAGGTCCGTAGCACATACCTTAGCGCCGACCAGACTGGCATTGCCGGTCACGATCGCAGAGCGTCCCTCAATCTTGATCTCCGCGTTCATGTTGTGGAATTCATCCACATGCATGAACCGGTTCTCGAAGACGGTCTCTGTCACTACGCTGGTTCCTTCCGAGCGGAGCAGCAGCGCCATCATCTGTGACTGCATATCTGTCGGGAATCCCGGGTAAGGTAATGTCTTGAGATCGACAGCCTTCAGCGGCTTATCGCTGATGACACGGACTCCGTTCTCATCCGGGATAATCGTAACGCCCATTTCCTCCATCTTGGCAATCACCGGACCCAGATGGTCGGCAATAGCTCCCTCAACATACACATCGCCGCCTGTAATCGCTGCTGCCGCCATGTAGGTTCCAGCCTCGATCCGGTCAGGGATAACATGATGTCTTACGCCGTGCATACGCTCCACGCCTTCAATCCGGATCACTCCGGTTCCGGCTCCGCGCACAATGCCGCCCATACCGTTCAGGTAATTGGCAAGGTCAACAATCTCAGGTTCCTTCGCCGCGTTCTCAATCACTGTGGTGCCTTCGGCAAGTGCCGCTGCCATCATTATATTTTCGGTTGCACCTACGCTGGCCACATCCAGATAGATCTTGGCTCCGCGCAGTCGACCGTTACTTTTCGCATCAATGTAGCCCTGGCCCAGACTAATCTCGGCGCCGAGCGCTTCAAAACCCTTCAAATGCTGGTCAATCGGCCTTGTTCCAATGGCACAACCGCCAGGCAGGGAAATACGTGTATGCCCCATACGGGACAGGAGTGGGCCCATAACCAGGAAAGAAGCCCGCATTTTGCGTACCCATTCATATGGCGCTTCACAGGAGGTAATATTGGTCGCATCTACTTCAATCACATCGTTCTGGTATGTAATACCTGCACCCAGAGATTCCAGTACCTTGTTAATCGTCATTACATCGTCTAACGGAGGTGCGTCCACAATGACGCTAACTCCTTCTTCTGCCAATAGAGAGGCGGCTATGATCGGTAGTACGGAATTTTTTGCGCCGCTAACTTTCACGCTCCCGGTCAATCTGTTGCCACCGCGGACGATAAATTTGCTCATTTCGGTTTCCCTCCGCGTCCATTATTTCTGATATTAATTTTAAGGTTAAAATTCATCTGTTAAGATATTGAATATTCCGTCATTGCGTCTTAGGTGCAGATTCCTTGCTTAAATTCAGTGTTGACATAATAAAACCTTATTATTCGACACTTTTTTCACTGCGTTGGCCTATACAGATATAACCAAAGCTGTTGCCGTTAAAACATCCGCAGGGTAAGTCCGCTCCAGCCCAGGTAGTCAAGCAGGAACCCGGCCACGAAGTGACCCAGGACAATCGCAAGCAACAGGTGCAGCAGTCTGCCCTGTGGGCTCTTGGGATATCTTATGACCAAATCCAGCTTAAGGTTCTGAAGTGCCCACCAGGATATTGCCACACAGATCAAAGAGACAATCATCGAAATCATATTGCTGGTGCCGACCGCACCCGACAACTCAGCGGATAAACGTGTGTTCATATTAGCCCCCTGTGTTAGGTACTCGGAAATCGACTCTTATATCATACTTGTGCAGGGGAAAAGAATCCAGTACTTTTACGAAATTTTAAACAATTCGGCTTTTATAGACACATCTGATTACGATATGTTCATACTTTGCTAGATTTATTGAAGCAAAAAAAGCAGTCAAGCCCTGGGCTTGACCGCTTATCTGCTACTGTTGTCCTTTACCGGTCGAAACTTTGATCCGCGTTACAGCACGCTGTAATGCCAGCTCCGCACGGCGGTGATCAACCTCATCCTGCTTGCTTTGCAGCTTGAGGCGGCGCTCAGCCCGCTCCTTAGCCGCTTCAGCGCGCTCCACATCAATATCCCGGGGCAGCTCAGCACTTTCAGCCAGCACCGTTACCTTATCTTTGTGCACTTCAACGAACCCGCCATGCACAGCGATGGAGACTGTAACGCCGTCCGCCTTAACGCTAAGCGGAGCAACCTGAAGCGGGGTGACGAGCGGAATATGTCCCGGCAGAATCCCCAGTTCACCATTCACGCCGCGTACCGTCAGGCTGTTCACTTGCTTGGAGTAGACCAGATGCTCCGGAGTAACTATTTCGAGCAAAAAGGTATTCACTTCCATTCCTCCTCAAAGCTTTACAGAATAAAGCCCGATCCCCAGCATAAGTATGCTTAGGGTTACAACGTTTTCGCTTTTTCCACCGCTTCTTCAATCGTGCCTACGAACAGGAACGCCACTTCAGGAAGATCATCATGCTTACCTTCGAGGATTTCCTTGAAGCTGCGTACGGTTTCTTTGATCGGCACGTATTTACCTTTGAAGCCAGTGAACTGCTCTGCTACGTGGAAAGGCTGGGACAGGAAGCGCTCAACTTTACGGGCGCGGGATACAATCACCTTATCCTCTTCACTCAGCTCATCCATACCCAGGATGGCAATGATATCCTGAAGCTCGGTATAACGCTGCAGCAGCTGCTTAACGCCTTGTGCCACGTTATAGTGCTCTTCGCCGACGATTTCCGGTGCCAGCATCCGCGAGCTGGAAGCCAGCGGGTCAACCGCAGGGAAGATCCCTTTTTCGGAAATTTTACGCTCCAGGTTGGTCGTTGCATCCAAGTGGGCAAACGCCGTAGCCGGTGCAGGGTCAGTATAGTCATCCGCAGGTACGTAGATCGCCTGAATGGAAGTAACGGAGCCTTTCTTCGTGGACGTAATCCGCTCCTGCAATTGGCCCATTTCTGTAGCCAGTGTAGGCTGGTAACCTACCGCAGACGGCATACGGCCGAGAAGAGCCGATACTTCGGAACCTGCCTGGGTGAACCGGAAGATGTTATCGATAAAGAGCAGCGTGTCGCGGCCTTCCACATCACGGAAATATTCCGCCATAGTCAGACCAGTCAGTGCTACGCGCAGACGCGCGCCTGGAGGCTCATTCATTTGTCCGAAGACCATCGCCGTTTTCTTGATAACGCCGGAATCGGTCATTTCGTGATAGAGGTCATTCCCTTCACGTGTCCGCTCGCCAACGCCTGCGAAGACGGAAATCCCGCCGTGCTCCTGTGCGATGTTGTTGATCAATTCCTGGATGGTTACTGTTTTACCAACGCCGGCACCGCCGAACAGGCCGATTTTACCGCCCTTGGCATAAGGGGCCAGCAAGTCGATTACCTTAATTCCGGTTTCCAGAACCTCTGCCTGAGTAGACAACTCATCAAAGGTAGGAGCCAGACGGTGAATCGGGTTTCTTGCAGCCACCACTTCAGCACCGTTATCAATTGGATTACCAAGTACGTTAAATACGCGGCCAAGTGTTGCTTCACCAACAGGAACCGAGATCGGCGCTCCCTGGTCAATAGCGTCAATCCCGCGAACCAGTCCATCTGTAGAGGACATGGCGATACAGCGCACCAGGTTATCTCCAAGATGATTGGAAACTTCAAGAGTCAGATCCATGTTGCGGCCATCGCTGAGGCTCGCAACAATTTTGATGGCATTGAATATCTGGGGCAACTGGCCGCGTTCAAATTCAATATCGACAACTGGACCCATAATGCTCACAACGCGTCCTTTGTTCATCTTCATTTCCCTCCTCGAAAGCTGTTACATATGGACCTTAAGCCCACTCATATCAAGACTGCGCGTTCGCACCAGCCACGATCTCGGTAATTTCTTGCGTAATGGCCGCCTGACGGGCACGGTTGTACGTAAGTCTAAGTTCTCCGATCATTTTTGACGCGTTCTTCGTTGCACTGCCCATGGCTGTCATTTTGGCTCCCAGCTCACTGGCCTTGCCGTTCAGAAGAGCACCATAGATTAAAGTTTCGGCGTATTTAGGAAGCAGAACCTCCAGTACGCCTTCAGGTGAAGGCTCGTACTCATAAGCGGCTGCTGCTCCGTGATGCCCGCCTTCCCCAACACCTTCCATAGGCAGAAGTCTGTCTACAGTCGGAATCTGGCTGATCGCATTGACAAACTGGTTGTAGCAAATGTAGATCTCATCATAGACACCTGTCTCGAACTGGTTAACCGCCGAATAAGCAATCGACTTGATGTCGGCAAATTTCGGGGTATCGGACAGCTCGGTGATTTCTTCTACAATGGGATACTCACGGCGCCGCAAAAAGTCACGGCCTTTGCGCCCGATCACAAACAGCGCATACTCATCCTTGGACTTATGGCGTTCTGCGATCAGCATCGTTACTTTACGCAGAATGTTCGCATTGTAGCCGCCGGCAAGACCTCTGTCCGAGGTGATGATCAAATAACCTGTTTTTTTGACAGGCCGGCTGACCAGCATCGGGTGCTGGAGATCCTGCGTACCGGCAGCAATACTCGAGACGACCTCTTTAAGCTTCTCTGAATATGGACGGGCTGCTTCTGCCTTCTCCTGCGCCTTGCGCAGCTTGGACGCAGCGACCATCTCCATCGCTTTGGTGATCTGTCTGGTGTTCTGAACGCTCTTAATTTGACGTTTAATATCGCGCATGCTTCTTGCCATGATTTCACCACCTTAGAGCTTTGGCGTAGCCAAAGCTAACTTCGTAAGCATAAACGGTAATCTCTATATATTAGCTTGTAGCAAAGCCTCTTTTGAATTTATCGATGGCTTCCTTAAGAGCAGCTTCGTTGTCTGCCGTCAGATCCTTGGTATCCGTGATGGATTTGAGGATTTCAGTTGCACTGCTGTCGATAAAGGCCAGGAATTCCTTCTCGAAACGCTTAACGTCCTTGACAGGAATATCATCCAGATGTCCTTTGACGGCGGTGTACAGACTAACCACTTGATGCTCAACGCCAAGCGGCTGGTTCACGCCCTGCTTCAGAATCTCCATCATACGTGCACCGCGGTTCAGACGAGCCTGTGTTGATTTGTCCAGATCGGAGCCGAACTGGGAGAAAGCCTGAAGCTCACGGTATTGAGCCAGATCCAGACGCAGGGAACCGGCGACTTTCTTCATGGCTTTGATCTGTGCGGAACCCCCTACACGGGATACGGAGATACCAACGTTGATCGCCGGACGCTGCCCGGAGTTGAACAGATCGGATTCAAGGAAGATTTGGCCGTCTGTGATCGAAATTACGTTCGTTGGAATGTAAGCCGATACGTCAGAAGCCTGTGTTTCGATGAATGGCAGGGCGGTTAATGAACCTCCACCAAGCGCATCGCTAAGCTTGGCCGCACGTTCCAGCAGACGGGAGTGCAAGTAGAATACGTCACCAGGGAAAGCTTCCCGGCCCGGTGGACGGCGGAGCAGCAAGGACAATTCGCGGTAAGCCGAAGCTTGCTTGGAAAGGTCATCATAAATGACAAGCACATGCTCGCCTTTATACATGAAGTATTCGCCCATTGCGCAGCCTGCGTACGGAGCAATATAGAGCAGCGGAGAAGGCTCGGAAGCCGACGCGGTTACAACGATAGTGTAATCCAGCGCGCCATGACGGCGGAGGGTTTCAACTACCTGTGCTACAGTAGATTGTTTTTGTCCGATAGCAACATAGATACATTTCATCCCGTTGCCCTTCTGGTTGATGATCGCATCAATAGCAATCGCTGTCTTACCTGTCTGACGGTCACCAATGATCAGCTCGCGTTGTCCACGGCCGATTGGCACCATGGCATCGATTGCCTTTAGACCGGTCTGCATCGGTTCGTGTACCGACTTACGGTCGATAACCCCCGGCGCGTTATGTTCAACCGGACGGAATTCTGTAGTAGCGATTGGACCTTTGCCGTCAAGCGGCTGACCCAGTGCATTGACTACGCGGCCCAGCATGGCTTCGCCAACCGGAACCTGCATGATCTGGCCAGTACGTTTGACCTGATCGCCTTCGCGGATCTCTTTGTATTCCCCCAGAATAACAACACCGACGTTGCTTTCTTCCAGGTTAAGTGCCATGCCCACTACCCCGTTGGAGAACTCCAGCAGTTCCCCTGCCATTGCGTTTTCCAGACCGTAGACACGGGCGATACCGTCGCCGACTTGAATGACGGTGCCAATTTCGGCCACTTCGATATCGGCTTTATATTGCTCAATTTGACTTTTGATCAAAGTGCTGATCTCTTCAGGTCTGATGCCCAATATCCTCACCCCTATCTTCTTTGCTTATCATTAAAGGATTTCTCAAGACGCGTAAGCTTACCAGCCAGACTTCCATCATACAGCGTATCGCCGATTAGGACCTTCAGTCCGCCGAGCAGGCTTCTATCCACTACATTGGTTACACGAATCTTACGGCCAGTAAGCTGGCTGAATTCAGCCGCAACACTATCCTGTTCAGCTTGATTCAGGGAATAAGCGGAATAGACAGTTGCGTAGCCAATGCCAAGAGCATCCCCTTCAATCTTGATATACTTGGCAAGCAACTCTTCGAAAATATCGGTTCTGCCCCGCTCTACCAATAATTGTACCGTGTTCATGACCGCTTCCGAGACTTTACCTTGAAGTGTCCCGCGCAGCACATTCAGCTTGTCGGATTGCGAGATGCGGGGTGCGAGGATAAACCGTTTCACCTCAACATCGTTATGAAGCACTTCGACGACTAATTTGAGCTGTTCCTCCACTTGAAGCGTAATGCCTTCATCGAATGCTGCACCGTACAAGGCTTTGGCATAGCGCCCGGCAACTACCGTATCGCGGCTCATGATCGGCCTCCTACCTCTTTGAGGTATTGATCAACAAGCTGTTCCTGCTCGCCGTCAGCTGCAACTTCCTTCTCAAGCAGCTTCGAGGCAATGCGGACGGAGGCTGTACCCAGCTCGCTGCGCAGTGCTTCGACCGCTTTGTTCTTCTCGTTCTCAATGTCACGTACCGCTTCGTCTTTCAGACGGCTCGCTTCCACGTGGGCCTGCTCGAGAATTTTATCAACCTGGTTGTTGCTGGTAGCCTGGGATTGCTGAATGATAGCCTGTGCCTCTTGGCGCGCCTGCTGCAGAGCCTGCTTCTGCTCTTCTACATAAGCGACCGCCTGCTCTCTGGTCTTGGCTGCTTCATCCATTTGCTGCAGCACCATTTCACGGCGCTTTTCCATAATTCCGAACAGCTTGCTGAAAGCAAATTTGCTGAGCAAGAAGTACAGAATTGCAAATGCAACAATAGAAAATAATATATTTGTCCAAATGATATCCACTGAGGTCACTCCCTTCCGTTACCGCGGCTTGCGGACATATACAAAAGTAAGGCGCGGATGGCACTTGCCCTCCCCGCCAAACCGTAAAAACGGTTTATTAAGTAAACATGATCAGGAACGCGATAACTGTAGCGGCCAAAGGAATAACTTCTACGATACCTACACCGATAAACATTGTTGTCTGCAGTGCGTTACGTGCTTCCGGCTGACGGGCGATAGATTCCACCGTCTTGCTGACGATCATACCGTTACCCAGACCTGCGCCGAGTGCGCCCAAACCAACCGCGATTGCTGCTGCTAAAAATTCCATTTGTAAATATCCTCCTTTAATTTCGGTTCTTTTTGTAATGACTTAATAATATAAAATCTCCCGCGAAGTATTCCGGCACCTGCCGCTATCCTCACGGCAGCTTATTAATGCGCTTCTTCCTCGTGGATCGTCATCTGTGCGATGTAAACCATCGTCAGAATCGTAAAGATAAAGGCCTGAAGTGCCCCGACAAAGATACTGAAGCCTTGCCAGATGGCCAAGAACGGAATACTGAACAGTCCCAGCTTCAGAATTACGGTAATCAGAACCTCGCCGGCAAAAATGTTAGCGAATAGACGAATGGCAAGCGCCACCGGCTTCGCCAGGTTCTCAATGATGTTCAGCGGCAGGAAAATTGGAAACGGCTCAATATAATGCTTGAAATAATGCTTGCCGTTCAGCTTGATGCCTAAGTAGTTCATGAGTACAAACACAACAATCGCAAGTCCTGCGGTTACGTTGATGTCTGCAGTCGGCGATTTGTACCACAGAATCTCAGCATGCGCACCATCGGCCAGGTTCTTGGTTGCTTCGATAACATGTCCAAAGATTGTAACCGGCTCATGGGCTTCTGTAATAACGGAAAACGGCAGACCAAGGAGATTGGAGACGAAGATAAACAGTATCAGCGTCAATCCCAGTGATATGTAAGGTTTTCCCTTCTTCAGATCCATGGCGCTGCTGATCAGTCCCTGTACAAATTCGACCACCCATTCCATGAAATTCTGGAGCTTGGACGGATTCTCAACCGACAGGTTGCGGACGGACAGCATGACCAGTACGAACACTATTACCGAGCTGATTACCAGCATCAGCACAGCAGACAGGTCAATCGGTATTCCGCCAACATAGATTAAAGGCATATCGTGCATAGTATCATCCCCCTTTCTCTTTAATATGGCTACAGCTTATTCTTGATTCCTAGATATATCCCCACGGGAATAGCCAGAAGCTGGGGGATGAACAGGCCGATAATCGTTGCCTCCAGCGAGAAATGCTCATATTTGACTGAAAACATGGTAACCAGAATTGCAAAACTGATTCTTGTAGCAAAACCAAGGCTGAAGGAGCTTTTCCCTTGCTTCGCCACTGCCGCTGTCACTCTTCTGACCTTGAGGGCAAGATAACGGAAGTTAACTAGTCCTGCCAGCAAGCCGAGTGCCATACCCAGAGTAACTGCACGGGTCTCATGATGGAGAGCCCACCCCATTACCAATCCCGCCATAATGATTACTGTCACCCTGGTGACGATATTGATTACGGGAGTCATATTATCCATTTTGCTCCCCCAAAAAATTTTTGATTAGCAGAGCAACATTCACAACTCCGAGAATCAACCCGGTAATTGTTCCGATAGCCAGCCAAAAGGCAGGTCCGTCCATCAGATTACGCAGCCACTTTGCCACAAAAAAGCCTATTACAATGTAAGCGGCGAGCAAGCTGCCCGCACCCCCGAGTACTAGAGCTGTGCGCCCCAGTCCAGGCTCATTCTTTGGTTCCTTCATAGGCTACAATCCCAACTAATTTTACTGAATATCCAGACTCTTTGTCAATTCACAGAAAATTGCCCAAAATCGCATGAAAATATGAAAATAATCACAGCAAAACACACCAAAACCATATAAACCGTACAGTTTAACTGTATGCTGCTTTTATTAACGTTAGTATATTAGTTGTCGTTACCTAAATTATCATTTGTGAACATTGTGTGAAATTCTTCCGGACGTTCATCAACAGCTCCGAAATGGTGCAAAATCGCATTGACAATCCTCTCGGAGGCTTTGCCGTCTCCATACGGGTTGGCGGCCCGGCTCATCGACTGATAGAGGTTCTGATCGGTCAAAAGAGCATGTGTCCGTTGATACACCTTCTCCTCGTCCGTTCCCACAAGCTCCAGTGTTCCGGCCTCGATCCCTTCCGGGCGCTCGGTTGTATCACGCAGCACAAGCACAGGAACTCCAAAGGAGGGAGCTTCCTCCTGCAGGCCGCCGGAATCAGTCAATATCAGGTGGGTATGCGGATAAAAGTTATGCAGGTCAACGACATCCAGCGGATCAATCAGCTTGATTCTAGGGTGTCCGCCGAGGATCTCATGCGCCGGTTCCTTTACTGCAGGACTCGGGTGTACGGGATAAACAATGGCTACATCTTCAAATTCATCAGCGATTCTTTTGACTGCACGGAAAATATGACGGTGCGGTTCGCCTTGGGATTCTCTGCGGTGCGCCGTCATCAAAATAAGTCTTTTTCCTGAAGCAAAATCAAGGACCGGATGCCGGTAGTCCGGCTGTACGGTATATTGAAACACATCGGTTACGGTATTGCCTGTGATATAAATACTTGATTCTTTTTTGTTCTCGTGTCTCAGGTTGCCCGCTGACCAATGGGTCGGAGCAAAATGCAGATCAGCAAGCACACCTGTCAGCTGACGGTTCATTTCTTCGGGATAAGGCGAAAGCTTGTTCCATGTCCGAAGACCTGCTTCCACATGCCCAACCTGAATCTGCTGCAGGAAAGACGCATAGCTGGCCAGGAAAGTGGTCAGGGTATCGCCGTGCACAAGCACCAGGTCCGGCTTCACTTCGCGGAGCACGGGCTCCAGGCCTTCTAGCACCCGGATGGTGATCTCGTTAAGCGTCTGGCGGTCCTTCATTACATCCAGATCATAATCCGGGGTAATCTTAAACACCTCAAGCACCTGATCCAGCAGCTCCCGGTGCTGCGCCGTTACACAGACAATCGATTCAATCTGCTCAGGATGTCTGTTCAGCTCCAGAACCAGCGGCGCCATCTTGATTGCCTCGGGGCGCACTCCGAAAATCGTCATTACTTTAATTTTGGACATAAGCCCTTCCCTCTCTTCTGAAAACTGCTGTCTGTTGTGTTCGTTCTATGATCTGCGGCTCTTACTTGGTTCCGTACAATCGGTCCCCGGCATCTCCCAGGCCCGGAACGATATACCCGTGCTCATTCAAATGATCGTCAAGCGCTGCAACATAGATATCTACATCCGGATGTGCAGCTTGTACAGCAGCAACGCCTTCCGGAGCAGCAATCAGGTTCATCATCTTGATCTGGGTGCAGCCGCGGTTCTTAAGCGAGGTAATCGCTGCAATGGCAGAGCCGCCTGTAGCCAGCATAGGATCGATTACGATCAGCTCGCGTTCCTGCACATCCGTAGGAAGCTTAATGTAGTACTCCACCGGCTGCAGGGTGTCCGGATCACGGAACAGGCCTACATGGCCTACCTTGGCTGCAGGAAGCAGCTTGAGCACGCCTTCGAGCATCCCCAGACCGGCGCGCAGAATCGGAATCAGTCCCAGCATTCTTCCCGAAATCACCTTGCTCTGCGTTTCTGCCACTGGCGTTTGCACCGTAATGGTCTCCAGCGGAATGTCACGCGTAATCTCATAAGCCATAAGTGTTGCTACTTCATCGACATGCTCCCTGAAGTCTTTTGTGTTGGTCCGCACATCGCGAATGAATGTCAATTTGTGCTGAATCAATGGATGATCGCAAATCACCAATTTTCCCATGTTGTCCCTCCGGTAATTGTAAGTCTTATTTATAGCCAAAGTAAGCGTTCTGCTTCTCGGGTGGCTAAATCCTATCTATTATATCATCACCCGGACTGCTTTTCACCTACAGATAGACAAATCTGCCAGCCCTACTGCTTCCTTAAGATTCACGGCTCATGGAAGCTTAAGGGAATACAGCCACCGCTCTGGATATAAAACAAAACTTAGTTTGTACGATTAAGCGCTTTTAATACTATTCACAGTTCTTTCACTAGTTTTTATGAAAGTTCCATGAACTTTCATTACGTTTTCAACATAATTCATGGCGTTTTCTCAGCAGCTATTTGTGAACATTATGTAACAGCAAACAAAAAGCCCTTGCGTAAATCCGGCGGAACCGGACACGCAAAGGCGATGTTAGAGGGATGGGGATTAGTACTGCAATCCAGGGTAAATCGGATATTGTTCAGTCAGCTTTGCTACCTCGCTTGCCGCCTGGGTCAAGTTAGCTTCATCCTGCGGATTCTTCAGGACCTGTGCAATAATCTGACCGATCGTTACCATAGCCTGCTCATCCATTCCGCGCGACGTAACAGCCGGTGTCCCGATGCGGATACCGCTGGTGACGAACGGGCTGGTCGGGTCAAACGGAATAGCGTTCTTGTTGACTGTAATTCCGATGGAGTCGAGCACCTTCTCAGCATCCTTGCCGGTAATGTTCAGGTTGCGGGTATCGAGCAGGATCAGATGGTTATCGGTTCCGCCGGATACAATATTAATGCCTTCGCCGACCAGAGTCTCCGCCAGTACCTTGGCATTCTTAACTACGTTCTCGGCGTAAGTCTTGAATGAAGGCTGCAGCGCCTCACCGAACGACACGGCCTTGGACGCAATCACATGCATCAGCGGTCCGCCCTGGGAACCAGGGAAGACCGCTTTATCGATAGCGGCAGCCCATGGCTGTCTGCACAGAATCATCCCGCCGCGCGGACCGCGCAGGGTTTTGTGTGTAGTTGTAGTGACGAAGTGGGCATGAGGAACCGGATTCGGGTGAAGACCGGCAGCCACCAGACCGGCAATATGGGCCATATCCACCATGAACAGGGCACCTACATCATTCGCGATCGAACCGAGTGCAGCAAAATCAATCGTACGCGGATACGCGCTCGCACCGGCAACGATCATTTTGGGACGGTGCTTGAAGGCGGCCTTGCGCACTTCATCATAATCGATCAGGAAGGAATCCTCCTGTACGCCATAAGCCACGAAGTTATATAGAATTCCGGAAGCATTCACCGGGCTGCCGTGGGTCAAATGGCCGCCATGCGCCAGATTCATACCGAGAACGGTGTCGCCGGGCTTGAGCGCAGCCAGGTATACAGCCATATTAGCCTGTGCGCCGGAATGCGGCTGCACGTTGGCATGCTCTGCACCGAACAGCTCCTTGGCACGGTCACGGGCCAGGTTCTCTACGATATCCACATCTTCACAGCCGCCGTAGTAACGCTTGCCGGGATAACCTTCGGCATATTTGTTCGTAAGCACGGAGCCCATAGCTTCCATGACGGCTTCACTTACAATATTCTCTGAGGCAATAAGTTCAATGTTAGCACGCTGGCGGCTCAGTTCGAGGCCCATCGCTTCCAGTACTGCCGGGTCACTCTTACGCAATTGTTCCATGTTTCTAATTTCCTCCCTGTAACTCTGATTTATGTGGGTATTACAAGCGGAAACGGCATTGCCGTCCTTTTAAGGATGGTACCGTTTCAGCGAGAAAGATAAGGATAATTATAGCGCGAAGCATATAATTCTTATCTTTAGAAAAACCGTTAGCTAAACCCTCTTACTTCAGTCACAATTCGCAGAACCGCTAGTCTCGGGCGCGCGGTACACGGCACGCTCCCCGCCGATCAGCGGCGGCCTGCTCCACGCGGCATTTACCCGGGCAGCCCCGATATATCGCAGGCTTGGCCGGTAAGGGACGGCAATCCGGCGCAGATGCATACCAATCAGGGTCTCCCCGATATCAATACCGGCATGTGCTTCAATGGTCTCTGCCAGCACCGGATCTGTCATGGACTGGTAGGCCGCAGCAGCCATGGAGCCTCCGGCTCCCGGAATGGGCACGGCTGACACCTCTCTAAGGCCAAGCGATTCCAGCAGAGTGCGTTCCATCACCAGCGAACGGTTCAAATGCTCACAGCACTGGTAGACCGGGCGAAAACCAAATTCATCCGCAATCTGCGTAATCCCCTCCAGCAGCTGCCGCGCAACCTCCAGCGCACCGCCTGTCCCAATCCGCTTCCCCGCCACTTCGCTTGTGCTGGCTCCGACGACCAGTATCTTCCCCGGACCAAGCTTGCCCGCTACTGCAAGTTCACGCGTTACCGCAGCAGTGGCAGCGGCCAAAGAAAGCTCCCCGCCGCCCGTTAGCTGCTGCTCTGCAGCCGGCATACCGGATAAGCGGTCATCCCCTGAATTCTTCTTCAGGACTTCCTCCATCTTAGCGCCCCCTTCAACCGTTTCTGATTTCCATGGAGATGCAACTTTTAAACAAAAAAGAGCAGTCCGCAGGTTGAACTGCGGATGTGCTCTTTTGCCCAGGCGACCGGCCGTTTATTCCAGGTGCTCCATCGTGGTTTCATCCACACTTGTCGCCAGTTACACCGGAACCGGATCATATTTATTACATCTTAAGGGATAGTCAGCAAAAAATCAACCACTTCAAAGCCGTCTTAGTGATTCAAGCTTATCAAGCAGACCGTACAGCGCCGTGCGAATCTCGGCAGCCGTCAGCTCGTAATCTTCACGCGAGCCGCCGAACGGATCACTGATATCGAAGCTGGGAATACGCTGGCGGATCTCAATCATCCGCTGCATAGCCGCAGCATCCGGCTCGGTGCCCAAGGCCAGATTCAGCTCCGCCTCCGCATACAAGCTGTCCAGCTCCCGGATATCGGCATTCACGGATTCCTGCGTCTGGACATACTCTTTAAGGGTATGGGTCTTGGTAACCGCGTTAGGAAAATACTGCAGCAAGTGCCGCTTATGTGCTCCTGTCAGGGTAAGGATCAGATCGGCCCAGGCCACTGCCTCCCCGTCCAGCTGTGAGGATACGATGCGGTCCTGAATCCCTTCATCCTGCAGAATGCCGCCAGCATGTCTGGATATGGAAGTACCCGGGACAGCAGAAACTCCGGCAGACCGCACCTCCACATGAATGCCCCGCTCCTTCGCAAGCTTCCGCAGAAGCCCTTCGGCCATGGGACTACGGCAGGTATTACCTGTGCAGACAAATAAAATATGCAGCAACCTTTCCACCTCCGGTAAACATTATTATTTCGGTATTAAGCAAGCTTAAAAATTATGGGTATTGCCGTTATTGTATCAAAAGATGAACATCAAGCCAAACGCCAGCAGGATGGCTCCGCCCAGCGCTTCCCCGTATTCTCCGAGTCCGCGGCTTACCCGCCGGCCCAGCAGCAGCCCCGTAATCGACATGACACCGCCGCAGGCACCGAAGGCCAGCACGGTTAGAATAATACTATTCACAAACATCCCGAGTGAAACCCCCACCGAGAAAGAATCTACACTTACACTGAGCGAGATCAGCAGCATCCCCCAGATCGTCCGGTGATCCATCTGCCGGCTGCTGCCGTTATCCTGACGGAAGGAATTAAACACCATATGTCCGCCCAGCATAACCAGCAGGGCTCCGGCGGCATACGTGGTAACCTGTCCCAGCAAATGGCCGACATAGCTGCCTGTGAACAAGCCCAGCAGCGGCATCAGCACATGAAAAAAAGCTATCAGCAGGCTAAGCTGCAGCACATGCAGCAGACGGATGCCCCTCATCCCGATGCCCACGCCCAGCGAAAACGCATCCATCCCCAGCGCAACTGCCATAATAGCTATTGTTACTAGCTGGCCCCAGCCCTCATATATTCCGCCCCAGCCTCCATATATTCCGTCCCAGCCCATGAATAACCCTCCACCCTGAGTCCGTAAGTTCTTGTACAACAACGATATGCGGACAAGATGGTATTCATGACTGTGAGGTGGATGGGAGGTGGGAACGGACACGGTTCATGCTAACAGCAGCCTGCTAACCGGCGTCGATCACCGATTCTCCGGCGGCTTTCATCAGCCGGTTCATGATGGCTGCGCCGAGGCCCGTGACCGGGCAGGCCTCGGCCAGAATGTACGTGGCCCCCGCTTCATCAAAACGCCGCAAGGCGGCATACAAGAAGCGGGCCGCCTCCTCCGGCGAGGACAGCGAGCCGAGAGACACTACGCAGGCGGCCGGGTCGGCGGGATACAGGGACCTATGCTCCTCGAAGAGAAGCAGGCCCGTGGTCTCGCCCGCCCGCTGCGCCGCCTGCAGCAGCCCTGCGGCGGTCTCCGCCACGCGCTGCGCGGAGGAGCCGCGTACTATGCCAAGCGCGCCGCGCGGGGCATAGTGCGTGTACTTCATGCCCGGCGCGCGCGGCGCCGGGCTGCTGCCTGCGGCCGGCTTCGCTGCGGCCGCTTCAGTGCCGGTCACCGCCGCGAGCTGCTCGGCGGTGATGCCCCCGGGACGGAGCACGGCTACCGTCCCGTCCGGCTGCACCTGCACCACGGTCGACTCCAGGCCGACCCCGGCCGCACCGCCGTCCAGAACCCCGCCGATATATCCGGCGAGGTCTTCCAGCACATGGGCGGCCAGCGTCGGACTCGGCCGCCCGGAGCGGTTGGCACTGGGCGCAGCAACCGGACAATCCGCCGCGCGCAGCAGCGCCAGCGCGACCGGATGATCCGGCATGCGCACGCCAACCGTATCCAGGCCCGCCGTCACCAGCGGCGAGAGGACACCGGGACGCACCGGCAGCACCAGCGTCAGCGGGCCGGGCCAGAAGGCGCCGATCAGCGCCGAGGCCACCGGATGCACCTCCGTCACCAGTCGATCCAGATCCTCCCGCCGGGCAATATGCACGATCAGCGGGTTATCCGAGGGACGGCCTTTGGCTGCGAATACCGCTTCTACCGCTGCGGTGTTCCGCGCATCTGCACCCAGTCCGTACACCGTCTCCGTCGGAAAGGCCACCGTCTCCCCGCTCCGCAGCAGCGCTGCCGCTTCCGAGATCATGCCCAGGTCACTCCCGCTCACCGGCAAACCGTCAGAACTCTCCGTTCCGCCATCCGTTCCCTCATTGCCGGAAGCAAGGCTCCAGTACAGAGTAGACTCTATATGACCGCTGCGGCGCTGGGCCGCAAACGGTGAATGCTTATCTTCTGTCATCTATCATCACTAGCTTTCTGATTGAATTATTACGCCAAAAACGGCCCCACCAGGTGGAGCCGCTTCTGCTCAAGTGCTGCAATCATCGTACCATATCCGGCGCAAAAACTGTAGAATCCAATATACACTTACGCCATGCCTCACAGGACATTCAGGCGAACAGCCCGCAGATCCAGCTCCAGATATTCTTCAAGAGCTCCCATACGAAAAACTTCACCTTCGGTGCCTCAACAGCATCCCCCGAACTTCCTTCCTTGTTAGCAGAATCAGAGAGACTGGATACTGCCCCTTGCGCTGTTCCATCCGCAGCCTTCACCTTCGCCCCGTCTCCCGAAGCATTGGCCGAGACCTGAGCCGCATCCTTAGCCCCTGTTTTGGCAGCAGCCGGTTCCGCAGCCGCAGCATCCCCTGTTCCCGCATCGATGAAGCAGAGAGGCGGAAACAGCACACACCACCAGTTCTGCCCTTTGCCTGCTCCAAGCGTGACCCGTACAGCCTCGTATTCTCCGGCAGGATAGACCCGGCCGCCATACATTTTGGTCGGAAAAGGAACCGTGCCCAGCTCCACCTGATAGCCGTATTCAATCCCGCGCTGCGCCAGCTCTCTGCCCACCAGCTCATTCAGCTCCGGCAGATGATTACGGATCAGGGCGCGGGCCTGCTCCAGACTCTGCGGATCTTCCAGCCCGGCCACCCACTGATTGATCTGTTCCACGATCCGGTCACGAATCTGGCGCTTGACCAGCTGATCCCCGGTGCCGTCCGAATTCGCCAGAATACGCAGACGGATCGACTCCTGCGGGATGGATACCTCCGCTACGGCGGCATCGCTTTTTTGCCCTTCCCAGGCCATCATCAGAATCATAAAAAAACAAATTAAAATGGCAGTATACTTAAAGGTAATCCGCAAGGAATCCCCTTGCTCCAGCTTATAATCATCCATCTTCTGCAGCCCCTCTCCCTCTGAAACTCTTATGTTCCCAGTATGTCCAGGAATGAGAGACTGCAAACCTAGTAATCTATGATTTTAGCGGAAGCGGGAGATCGTCCTCCACATCCTGCCCGTAGAGCCTCACGCTCATCGCAATCCCCATACAGGCCATATTAATCAGCAGCGAGGTCCCGCCGTAGCTAATGAACGGCAGGGTAATACCGGTCAGCGGCATCAGTCCGGTCATCGCTCCGATATTCTCCAGAATCTGATACAGCAGCATTGCCACGATCCCGACAATCAGCAGCGGCCCGCCGCGGTCCCTGCATTCCAAGGCAATCACAATTAATCTGTGGATCAGGATAAAAAAGAGCATCAGCAGCGCCGCTGCGCCCAGGAAGCCGAATTCTTCCCCAATCTGCACAAAAATCGATTCCGAATACAGATACGGCACACGGTTGCTTTGTACCGAGCTGCCCTGCAAATAACCTTCTCCATCCAGCCCGCCGGAACCAATTGCCGTCTGGGCATTTTTGGTCTGATAGCTCGCAGTGCTGCTGGCCAGCTCAGGTACCAGCCAAGGATCAAACCGTTTGATGAAATGTTCCTTGCCCAGACCTTTTTCGATGAAATGAACCATCTGCTCATGGTAGTGAATATAGCTCAGAACGAAGCCCAGAATCATTCCGCCCGCAATAATCATCCCAATCAGAGCATGGGAGAATTTAAGATTCCCGATCCACAAAAGCCCAAGCAGAATCACGATATAACTGAGCGCATTGCCCAGATCATTCTGGAGAATAACCAGCGCGAACGGCATTAACGCGATTAGGCTGAGCGGCACGACATCCCGCCAGAAACGCAGCGGATTTCTTTTTTTGCGGACAAGCATGGTGGTCAGAAAAATAATCAGAATCAGCTTGAACAGCTCCGCCGGCTGAATACTTAAATCTCCAATACCGATCCAGCCCTGGGCACCGTTCTTCACCTTGCCGATGAAGCTGACCGACAGCAGAATACCGATTCCGGCAATGTAAATATAGAGTCCATACCGCACCAGCAAGCGGTAATCGAACAGGGAGATCAGGATAAAAGCGATAAAACCCAGCGCATAATACTGCAGCATGGTGATATGCATACCATCCAGGCCGTCTCTCCCGTGAGTCACGCTGTAAATGGAGAAGATACAGATCCCCATCAGCACAATCAGAATAAGCACAATGCTGCCGTCTATTCTTTTAATTCTCTGCAACATAAGGAAACCCCTCAACCTCTCCGGATTAGGAATCCGCCCGCTACACCCAGCCCAGGCTGCAATCCACTAATTTCCATTGTAATTCAATTGGGAGCTTTTATTCAAATTTTCTATTTCTGCATAGCTGACCCACTTCACCCGTCCTCTAAGCACGCCAGCCGCAAAAAAAATACCGGAACCCTTCGTAAACGAAGAATTCCAGTGTGGGGATGAAGCTATTCTTAAGCGGTCAGCTTCTCTTGGCGGGAGCCGGGGAAGAATACAGTGCAGGACTTGGCAGATCCTCTTCCACATCTTGTCCATGCAGACGCACGCTCATGACAAGTCCTATGCTCGCCATATTGATCAGCAGTGAGGTTCCCCCGAAGCTGATGAACGGCAGCGTAATCCCGGTCAGCGGCATCAGACCCAGGAAAGCCCCGATATTCTCGAAAATCTGGTACAGCAGCATCGCCACCACCCCGACGATCAGGAACGGCCCGCCCCTATCCTTGCACTCCAGTGCAATTAGTATCATCCGGTGAATGAGGATAAAGTACAGCAGCAGCACCAGTGCCGAGCCGACAAAGCCGTATTCCTCCGCAATCTGCACAAAAATGGAGTCCGAATAGGTGTATGGTACACGGTCGGTCTGCACCGAGCTGCCCGTCATGTAGCCTTCACCGCTCATTCCGCCGGAGGCGATGGCCATTTTGGCGTTCTTCGTATGGTAGATCGCCTTGGCCGTCGCCTTATCCGGCACCAGCCACGGGTCGAAGCGCTCGATCCAGTGCGAACGCTTGATATCTACCAGGAAATCCTTAATTTCATCATGATAATGAATATAGCTCATAATTCCGGCAGCCGCAGAGCCGCCTATAACCAACAGTCCGATCAGCGCATGGGTGAATTTGATATTGCCGATCCACAGGAGACCGATCAGAATAACGATGTACGAGAGCGCATTGCCCAGGTCATTCTGGCTGATTACGATGACAAACGGCATGAGACTGAATAATCCCAGCGGAACCACATCACGCCAGAACAGCAGCTTATTTTTATTTTTGCGTACAAGCACAGCTGCCAGGAACAGAATCAGAATCAGCTTGAACAACTCAGCCGGCTGAAGACTGAAGCTGTTGCCGAACTTGATCCATCCCTGTGCACCGTTCTGCTCTGTGCCGACGAAGCTGACCAGGATCAGAATGCCAATCCCCGTGATGTACACATATAACGCATATTTTACAAGCAGGCGATAATCCACGAATGTCAGCCCGATAAAGGCAATAAAGCCCACGATATAGAATTTGATCATCTTAATATGTGAGCCGTCCAGCCTGTCGCGCCCGTGGGTCACACTGTATATGGAGAAAATGCTGACCACCATCAGCAGCACAAGAATCACCAGGATGACGCCGTCAATCTTTTTAATCTTCTGAAGCATATTCTGTCTCCTTACTCAGTACTGGTTCTTCCCGTTCTTGTCCCCCGGCAGCAGCCCAGGCAGAAGTTCCGTCATGTCTATTGTAAAGGAAGCGGCCGCCTAAATACAATTTACCAAGGATTGGCGTTCTTCTGCTTCGCCTGGAGGAGGAGATTGTGCTGTGTGTATGCTCCAATGTCCTCTAGCGTGCAATCCCGAGCACATGCCGGGGAATCCCGGCGAGATCATCGATGGTGATGATCTCGTCCCAATGTCCGGCTGCCCGCAGCAGTCCGGCTACCTGCTCGGCCTGCCCCTGGCCGAGCTCAAAGCCGACCAGGCGCGGCGGAGCCGGGAGCAGCGGCAGCTGCTCCATCATGCGGCGGTACGGGTCCAGCCCGTCCCCGCCGCCGTCCAGTGCCGTGCGCGGCTCATGATCGCGCACCTCGCGCTGCAGCCCGGCGATGTCGCCGCCGGGGATGTACGGCGGGTTGGAGACGAGGATATCCGTCTCCAACCCCGCGAACGGCTCGAGCAGATCGCCGAGCCGCAGGTCCACCGCCGTGCCGTGCCGCTGCGCATTGCGCCGGGCTACGGCCAGCGCGCCGGGCGAGATGTCGCCGGCGCAGACCCGCCACGCCGGCGCTTCCGCCGCCAGCGTGACGGAGATCGCTCCGCTGCCGGCGCCGATATCGACGGCGGTCAGCGGCCGTGCGGCGCCAGCGAAGCCCGCGCCGCTCTCCCGGCGGGCGGCGCTGCGGCCCGCCGCGCTGTGGGCGGCGGCTTCATCCGCAGCCGCCATACCTTCCGGTGCGGCCTCGCCCCGCACCGCCCCAGCCTCACCGCCCGCAGCTGTCCACTGCTCGTCTCCTTCAGCTTCCGGTGCGGCCTCGCCCCGCACCGCCACCAGCCCGTCCGGCCACAGCTCCGCGCCGTACTTCAGAATCGCCTCGACGAGCAGCTCCGTCTCCGGGCGGGGGATCAGCACATCGGGCGTGACCTCGAAGGCCCGGCCGTAAAACTCCTGCTCCCGGGTGATGTATTGCACCGGTTCTCCCGCCGCCCGGCGGGTCACCAGCGCTTCCCAATCGGCCTTGCGCGCCAGCGGGAACGGATCAGCCAGCGCCATATAATAAGCCGCCCCGGACAAGCCCAGCACATGCTCCAGCAGAAGCTGGCTGCTGCGCTGCGGCTCATTGCATCCGTTCCCGGCCAAAAAAGAAGAAGCCTCCGCAAAGGCTTCCCGGATGCTTTGCAATTCCGACATGACGTAAGAGTCGTGTTTCAAAGCATTATTCTCCTTTTTCCATCAATTCTGCTTGTTCCGCAATCGACAGTGCCGAGATGATCTCGGTAATATCCCCGTTCATCACCTGATCCAAACGGTGGAGGGTTAAGCCGATCCGGTGATCTGTCACACGGCTTTGCGGGAAGTTGTAAGTACGGATACGCTCACTGCGGTCACCGGTCCCCACCTTGCTTTTGCGTTCTCCGGAATACTTCGCTTCCTCTTCCTGACGCTTCAAATCCGAGATCCGGGTACGCAGCACCTTCAGCGCCTTATCCTTGTTGGAGTTCTGGGACTTGCCGTCCTGGCAGGTAGCCACGATCCCCGTAGGTACATGGGTTACACGTACTGCTGATTTAGTCGTGTTAACTGACTGTCCGCCCGCGCCGCTCGAACAGAAGGTATCGACACGGATATCCTTGTCATGAATCTCAATTTCAAAATCTTCCGCTTCCGGCATTACGGCCACGGTAGAGGTAGACGTATGGATACGTCCGCCGGATTCTGTGGTAGGTATGCGCTGCACACGGTGTGCGCCGCTTTCAAATTTCATTTTGCTGTAAGCACCGCGCCCGTTGATCAGGAAAATCACTTCCTTGAAGCCGCCGAGATCGTTCGTGTTCACATCCATCAGCTCCACGCGCCAGCCCTGGGTATCGGCATAACGGGTATACATCCGGTACAGGTCAGAGGCGAACAAGGCTGCTTCGTCCCCGCCGGCTGCGCCGCGGATTTCCACGATTACGTTCTTGTCATCATTAGGGTCTTTAGGCAGCAGGAGCAGACGGATTTTCTCCTCCAGATGGGCCTGCCGCTCGGACAGCTCATCGATCTCCATCTTGACCATTTCTTTCATTTCATCATCAAGCTTCTCGGCCTGCATCATCTTCGCGGCTTCAAGCTCTTCCATTACGTTCTTATATTCGCTATACGCCTCGAAGGCGGGCTGCAAGTCGGATTGTTCTTTGGAATAGTCCCTCAGTTTCTTACTGTCGCTTGCAACATCCGGGTCACATAGCAGTTCACTGAGTTTCTCATAGCGGTCCGCCAGGGATTGCAATCGGTCCAACAAGGGAATTCACCTCTCCTGATTCAAATTCTTCATTCAATATTACTTTAAATTGTTAGCACAACGGAAATAGATATACGACTTTATATTATACCACCACAAGCCTCAATTGGCTACAGTACATGCGGCGGGGACGGGGAGAAATCTTTTGATACGAAACTGCATGATCTTATGATGTTGAACCTCCAGCCAGCTTATGCGCCGGCACCGGGTCCGAATGACACAAAGAAACCATCCAGCAAGCAAATACCTCTACTCCTGAATGGCCTCTCTATAACAAGCGAAAAGTATCTATACGTTGAACCGGAAATGCATAACGTCGCCGTCCTGCACCAGATATTCCTTGCCTTCCAGACGCAGCTGCCCGCGTTCCTTGGCGCCGTTCATTGAACCTGCCGCTACCAGATCGGTGTAGGCTACAACCTCCGCCCGGATAAATCCGCGCTCGAAGTCCGTATGAATCACGCCCGCCGCTCCAGGAGCCTTCGTTCCCTTACGGATGGTCCAGGCACGAACCTCTTGAACGCCCGCAGTAAAATAAGTGTACAGGCCCAGCAGCTTATAAGCCGCTTTGATCAGGCGGTTAAGCCCGGATTCCTGCAGACCCAGCTCTTCAAGGAACATCTCCTTGTCTTCGCCTTCCAGCTCTGCAATCTCCGCTTCCACCTTGGCACTGATCGGCACGACTTCAGCATTCTCGGCGGCTGCGAATTCGCGGACCTGCTTCACATAAGGATTCTCCTCGGCAGACGCCACTTCATCCTCGCCCACATTCGCCGCATACAGCACCGGCTTCAGGGTGAGCAGGTGAAGATCACGCACGATCTGGCGCTCATCCTCAGACAACTCCAGGCTGCGTGCAGGCTGGTCCTGATACAGGGCTTCCTTCACGCGCTCCAGTACTTCTACTTCCTGGGCGTATTTCTTGTCGCCGCCCTTGATATTTTTGCGGGAACGCTCAATCCGCTTCTCCACGCTCTCCAGGTCAGCCAGAATCAGCTCCAGGTTAATCGTCTGGATGTCGCTGATCGGATTCACCTTGCCGTCCACATGGGTTACATTCTCATCGACGAAGCAGCGCACCACATGAACAATGGCATCCACCTCGCGGATATGAGCCAAGAACTTGTTGCCCAGGCCTTCGCCCTTGCTCGCGCCGCGCACCAGTCCGGCAATATCGACGAATTCAAAAGCGGTCGGAACCGTCTTGTTCGGCTGAACCAGCTCCACCAGTTTATCCAGACGTTCGTCCGGTACTTCTACAACCCCGACGTTCGGGTCGATGGTGCAGAACGGATAGTTGGCGGATTCTGCGCCCGCTTGTGTGATTGCATTGAATAATGTCGATTTGCCCACGTTGGGAAGTCCAACGATACCTGCTTTCAAAGCCATTTATATGACAACTCCTATTTTCGGTTGGTTTGATCACCGCATGAATTACCGAACTGATCTCAAACCATTATATATTAGAACAAATTCTCCAGCAACAGCAGATGTCAAGGGGACTGCAAAATAACCCCACAAAGTGAGGCTTTAGCTTCAAGGCGATGCATGCACAGGTACTTCGGGGGGACCCAGGAAGATCTCTTTTCAAAAAGCCCCCTCGCGGAGCCTTCATCCTGGTGCTCTATAGCATTTTGGTCATTGTAATATCCGTGACTATGAAGCCCATTTTCTTGTACAGCTTAAAAGCACGGTCATTCTGCCCGAAAACATGCAGTCCGATCTTCGTCACCTTCATCTTCCGGGCTTCTTCATCCAGCAGGGTCAGGGCCCGTGTACCGTAGCCTTTGCCCTGGAAGGGCTCGAATACATAAATATCATAAATAAAGGCCTCCCGTACACCGCGGCTCTCATTCACGTTGAACCAGATATACCCGGCTTGGGTCTGTGTCTCAGCCTCAACTATAGAATAGAGGTAAGCCCCCTCTGTGTGTAACCCTTTGGGCAGAAACCGCGTCATCGCTTCCTGGGATAATTTCATCGCGGTCTCCGCGTCCCAGGCTCCGGTCTTGATTTTGTCTTCCGCGTAGTCACGGGTGGATTGCTTCATAAAAAATTGAAATGTCGATTCGTCCATTTGAACCAGTGTAATCATTGAGTTTAGCCCTTCCTTCGCCATGTTAAAATCGTCTCGCCTATCGCCGGACAAGCCGCGGCGTTCCCCGCAGCGCTGCAAGGTCCGGCGCGCCGATGCCGAACATCACTGTCCGCAGCTCCAGCTCTACCTGGGCCAGCGCCTGATCCAGCGCCTCCTCGGAGCTGACGGCCGGACCCAGCAGCCCGCGTCCGAAGCCCGCCAGATCAGCGCCAAGGGCCAGCGCCTTGGCGGCATCGACTCCGTGCTTCAGCCCGCCGCTGCCGATCAGCGCGCCGCGCGGGGAGACCGCGCGGACCTCGGCAATGCACTCCGCCGTGGGAATGCCCCAGTCGGCGAAGGCCTCCGCTGCCGCACGCCGCACCGGATCGATGCTGCGGAACTTCTCTACTTGGCTCCACGAGGTGCCGCCAGCTCCGGCAACATCAATGAAGGCAGCGCCAGCCTGATATAGCCGGGCGGCCGTATCGCCATCAATCCCCCAGCCGACCTCCTTGATCCCCACCGGGATCTCAAGACTCCGGCATAATGCCTCTATCCGCTTCAGTAAGGAACCGAAGCCGGTGTCACCCTCGGGCTGGAATACTTCCTGCAGCCCGTTCAGATGGAGAACCAGCCAGTCCGCTCCGGCAATGTCAACCGCCCGGCGGCATTCCTCTACCCCGAAGCCGTAGGCGAGCTGCACGGCTCCGACATTCGCAATGACCGGAATCGTGGGTGCGTTGGCCCGCACATGGAAGGTTTCCGCAAGCTCCGCGCGTTCTACAGCCGCGCGCACCGAGCCGACTCCAAGCGCCCAGCCCCGGCGCTCCGCCGCTTCGGACAGCCGCTCATTAATTTTGCCCGTAGCCGCGCTCCCTCCGGTCATGGAGCTGATCAGCAGCGGGGTACGCAGTGTACGGCCCAAGAATTCAGTATTCAGTGAGATTGTATCATAATCCAGCTCCGGCAGCGCGTTATGACGGAACCGGTACTGCTCGAACCCGGTTGTAATTCCGCTGCCAGCCACATCTTCATTCAGGCAGAGCCGCACATGCTCAAGCTTCCGTTCTCCGGTTCTGGAGTCGGGCAGCAGAGATTTATGTCCGGCAATACCTGAGCCTGCTGCCTGCTGCCCTGGCTGGGACCCTCCGCCTGAGTGCTCCACTGCGCTCTGCGGCACACCGTTTCGCGGCATATCATTCATGCTGTCTTCCTCCGTTTCTGCTTTACTTATCTCAAAATATATCCGGCCCCACAAGTACATTTCATTATAGCACAACCCCGCTCGGCAACTGAACGCGCTGGCGGGGTCCTCTCTCTTCATACATGGCTTGCAATATATTCGCCCACCAGTCTGCCGGACAACGACACTACGGGTGTTCCCCCGCCGGGATGCGTGGTTCCGCCCACATACCACAGCCCCTTAACATCGCTGGAACGGTTGCCCGGGCGTGAGAAGGTCTGTTTTACCGTATTGGAGGATATCCCGTAAATGGCTCCCTGATGCGCCAGTGTATCGCGGGCGATATCCTGCGGGGTATACCGCTCCAGCACAGCTGCGGACGACAGCCCGCTCACTCCGTGGCTATCCAGTAGGGACAATACCCGCTCCCCGTACGCAGCACTCTCCTCGCTCCAGTCACAGGCCGGGCTCAGATAAGGCGCATTAGCCAGAATGAACAGGTTGCTCCCGCCTGCAGGCGCCATCTCAGGCTCGGAATAACCGGAGTGGCATATATACACTGTCGGCTGCTGCGGCGGACGCTTATGCTCGAAGATATCCTTGAATTCCTGTTCATAGTTCTCCGGGAAAAACACCGTATGATGCAGCAGCGCATCATACGTGCGCGGCACGCCTGCCAGCGTTACCAGCCCGGACAGGGAGGGTTCGTAGGCTTCAATCCTGCGGTCCGTCATTCCCGGACGAACCGCTTCAGGCAGCAGCATCTTGTTGATGCTCAGAACATCGCCACCGGCAATCACGGTCTTGGCCGGGTAGAAGCCCTGCGCCGTATCCACACCTTCTACCGCACCGGAGACTACGGAAATTCCCGTCACCTCCGTGCCTGTAAGGAGCTGCACACCCAGATTCTGGGCGAGCGCAGTCAGGCCGCTGATTAATTCATAGGTGCCGCCCTTCACCCCGTATACGCCCTCCTGAATCTCCAGATGACCCAGCATGGCGAAGATGGAGGGGGAACGATACGGCGATGATCCGACATAGGTGGCATAGCGGCCCAGCATAGCCAGGGTATTCGGATGGCTGAAGTAGCGGAGCAGCAGGTCATGCAGGCTGAGAAAAGGCCTTACGCGTACCAGATCCCGCACAAGTGAAGGGGAGAGCTTATCCCTCCAGGACAGCAGCAGCCTGTTCAGGAACTGCTTCTCACTGAGCTGATACAACCGCGCGGCTTCCGCCAGAAAGTCCGGAAACCGCGCAGCATCTGCCGGGCTATAGGAGGCCATCTGCTCCTGCATTCTTCCGGTGTCCCTTGAGAAATCGACAACCTTGCCGTCTGCGAACACATTGCGGGTGCGCGGCTCCAGCTCATAGAGCTGGACATAATCCTCCATGCGGGCTCCCGCAAGCTCATAGAGCGAGCGGAAGACATGGGGCATCGTAATCGTACTTGGGCCACGGTCGAAGGTGTAGCCCCCCGCCTGCACACGCTGCAGCTTGCCGCCCGGCTGCTGCTGGCGTTCCAGCACAGTGACATCCCATCCTTCAGCGGCAAGGGTGACCGCACAGGACAGCCCCCCAAATCCGGCGCCAATGATTACTGCCTTCGGTTTCATCCATAACGCCTTCCTTTCCATTCATAGCCTGCGCGCGAACGGCTTCCGCGCCAGGACGCCACAGCAATCAGCGACAGGCAGAGCATGCTCACAGGGAGTAAGAGACAGAACCAGAACGGCTGCCGTCCGGCAGCATCACTGGTCCGTTTTACGGCCAAACCGGCAAGCAGCGCAGCAGCGGGCCAGAGAAGCGCGCCCGGCTGCCCGCTTAGGCCATAGTACAGAACTGCGGCGGCCGGTGCCACGTACAGCGACAAGTATGCAATAAGTACAGCCAGCAGCAGCACCGGGCGGCGGCCGATACCGGCATAGATATTCTTCCGGTAGCCGTTCCATACTTGCCGGGCATTGTGATACATCCGCATGAACACCTGTTCCGTAACATCCATGAGCGTCACCGTCCCGCCCGACCGCTTCACGGCGCGGGCCAGCGCCATATCATCCACCAGTTCGCTGCGGATGGCCTCGTGCCCGCCGCATTCATAGTAACTATCCCGATGAATCAGGATGAAGCCCCCATGCGCCGCAACAAACCGCGGATCTCGGGAGCTGCGGACCAGCGGAATTGGCAGGTGACAGATGATGGTGAAGACCATCAGGGGAACGACCAGCCGCTCCAGCCAGCTTCCGGTTATCTGCCGGGGGAAGCCGGTAATCATGCCGCCTCCCGCTGCTGCAGCAGCAGAAAGTGCCGCCTGAAGCGCCCCTTGCTGAAGACGGACATCCGCGTCCAGGAACAGCAGCCATTCCCCGCTTGCCGCTTCTGCAAGCTGAGCGCAGGCATGGGACTTGCCCAGCCAGCCCTCCGGCAGCTCTCTTCCCTTCAGAACGCGTACTCTGCCGCCGCCCGCTGCTGCGGCAATAGTCCCCGTTCCGTCCGTCGATGAATCATCCAGTACAATAATTTCCGCCCCGATTCCGCCGGTGCTTGAGGCCAGCACAGAGGAGAGACAGTCCCCAATATTATCCGCTTCATTCCGGGCGGGGATGAGCACCGACAAGCGTAAGGCCCGGGGGGACGCCGGTGCTGGCAGCGCCTTCTCTGCTCTTGTTCCGGGCGCTGTCCCCAGCTTGAGGAGCTGCGCTGCATTCCATACTGCGAACAATAGCTGAAGCAGTACAATACCGGTTACAGCCTGAAAGAACACGTTCATCCTCTCCCCCCGCCCGGCCGCAACAGGTCAAGCCATTCATTGGTTGATCTCCCCCGGCGGAGCAGCGGTCTGAATTCATCCGGCATATAGCCTTGATGGTTAAGCACCCTGCTGCGGTGTGACTCCAGTTGTCCGCCAAGAACAGTCTCCAGCGTCCGGGCTACCCTTGAGCGGTCCATCTCCGCCCAAGGGAGCAGCAGCGGCGCCCCGGCCAGCAGTGTGGCTTCCGGCTTGGTATGCCGGAACAGGCCATGGTATAGCGTCACCGGCACCACGGCAGTCTGCGGACTGAGCCGCAGCGCCAGGGAAGCCCCCTCTTTTAGACTCAACGGCCGGTGCTCCAACGGCCGAATTTCTCCTTCAGGGTACATCCAGACACTCTCCCCCGCCTCCAGCAGCCCGGCTGTATACCGCAGGGAAGCCCGCGCATCTCCTGGACTTCCTGGGTTAATCGAATACGCGCCAAGCTTTCTGAAGAAGGCATACTTACGGAGCTGCTCCTCTTCCATCATGAAATAATGACGCTTCCCCGGCAGCTTCCCGGCGGCGTGATAGGCCAGCAGGCCGTCCCACCACGAGCTGTGATTCATGAGATAGAGAATCCCCCGGCCGGCAGCGGCAGCGGGCTGAAGCTCTCCGCTGATCCCGATGAAGTGGAAATGTCTGCGCAGCAGATACATGGAATTATAACGGTAGAATAACCAGTCAAACCTTCCCGATGGAACGGCTTCCAGCATAGCGCAGACTCCCTTCGGCCAGAGCGGCGCCTGCCCCGGCGATCACCGCACAGGCTGGCAGTCCCTCTGTCAGGCTGATCAGGCCGAACAGGATCAGGATTGCCTGATACAGGCGGGTGCCCCGGCGGGCAGCCAGGCGGGTGAACGGCACAGCCGGGAGCAGCATGGACAAGGCAGCGCCTGCAATCAGCCAGCCGCCGAAGTTGCTCCAGGGCACCTGATAGAAGCCCCCGCCGCCCTCCCAGTGCCAGAAGTTTCTGGCATGGGCCACAGGGTCAAGCACCAGATCCATCAGCACTGTCCAGAAGCCCACCTGCACGGCCCGCAGCAGCAGGAGCCGGAGGCCGCGCTGTCCGAAATCATGACTGATCAGCACGGCATTGCACACAACAGCAATCCAAGCGAAGCCCAGGGTAACCGGCACACCAAATAATAAAGGCCCTAGAATAGTCGAATAATTATAATCTCCAAACAACCGGCCGGAATGCACGCCTACCCATTCGACCGCCATTCCGCCTAACCAGATAAGAGCCGCAGCATACCAGAATCGCTTGGTCATCCGGCCTCCAGAAGAATTGACTGACCAGTCAGACATGAAGGGTTTGACTTGCCCCTTAGATACTAAGTCCATGGCATATGCGCCGTAGAATACCAGAAACAATCCGTTAGAGAACTTCAGGCTATCCGGAATGCCGAACACGATCAACAGCAGCGCACCGATGGTATACCAGATCCAAAAAAGCGTTCGGACCATCGCTAGACCACCGCAGTTCTTACACCGGCATAACGCACGACCGTACGCTGGAACAGCTGGAGCTTGGCTTCATCGCTGACATAGGATCTTTTGCGGAAAACATCATACTCGTCTGCCTCCACTGCATCCAGAATAGCGGCATAGAAGGATGCGGCAAGTTCAATGGCAAGACCGCTCTCCAAAGGATACGTGTCTACATGCGTAAGTCCTTGCCGGAACCAGTCCAGCGCTTCTGTCCGCAGCTCCTGGATCACAGCGGTGAAACGGTGATTGACCTCCCCGTCCTCCAGCTCCTGCTGGCTGTAGCCATGTCTGCCCATCACCTCAAGCGGCACGTATCTGCGTCCTCTTCGGAGATCCTCACCCACATCGCGGATGATATTCACCAGTTGCATTCCTATCCCCAGCGCAATTCCCGATGTCCGTGCCGCTTCACTCTGATCATCCCGCAGGACAGGCAGCAGCATCTCCCCTACCGTTCCCGCTACAAGATAACAGTAATCCTTAAGCTGCTCCATCGTGTCATAGGCAGTGAAGGTAAGATCTCTAAGCTGTCCCTCCATTTGCAAAAGGAACGGCTCACGCTGAAGCTGCGGGAAGCCGCTGAACAGCCAGCGCAGCGCCGGCCAGATGAAGTGCCCGTCTGCCTGCTCCAGATTCATGAAATGCTCCCGCAGCTCATGAATGCTGAACGGCGCGCCTTCCGGCTCATCCACACTATCGTCTATAATCCGGCAGAAGGCATAAATAACATGCACCGCTTCACGCCTGGGACTTGGCAGAACATCAAACGCCTTATGGAACGAAGTGGACCCTTTCTTCATCAGTTCCTCACATTGCTGCAGTATCCTATCATCCATGTACGCTCATCTCCTTTATCATTTCCTGAACGGCAAGCTTCGCACCCTGCATGACAATCGGCACACCGCCGCCGGGATGGACGGAAGCGCCTGCGGCATACAACCCCTTGAGCGGATAAGGCTTCGGCTGGGGCCGGAATACCCCCGACTGGGTCAGCAGCGGTGCAATACCGAAGCTGCCCCCGCCATACATTCCTTCCTGCTCCGCATCGGCAGGCGTTCTCAGCCTGCGCCAGATCACACTCGCGGCAAGCCCGGGGAAGCCCCGCTTCTCGGCATCCGCCATAACTTTATCGGCCAGCGCTCCGGCTATTTCCTCCCACTTCTGATCGGGCACCGCCGGGACGGGAACAAGGAAATACAGCACGCTCTGTCCGGGAGGGGCTGCACTATCGTCCAGTGCTACCGGATTAAATACATAATAAGATGAATCCTGGGGAATTTGTCCCCGGTCAAACAGCTCGTGAAGGCTGCTATTCAGACTGTCCGGCAGGAAGAACTGGTGCACCAGCGAATCCGGCCAGCGCTTATCCGTGGCTGCATAGATCAGCAGACAGCCCGAGGAGGGCTTCCAGCTTCCGCGTTTTATGGCCTTGGCCGATACGGGTCTGCCCTTATTCGCCGTCACAACCGGTGCCTGTTCCTGCTTGAATACACCAGGCGGCAGCAATGATTCTACATTCGGGAAATCTCCATTGTACAGTACAGCATCATAGGGAATCGGCTGCCCCTGAACAACAACTCCGCTGCAGCGTCTTCCTTCCACAAGCAAGGATTCCACCTCGGTGCCCGTATGAATCTGTACCCCGCGGTCTTTCAGCTCCCGGGCAATGATCTGCGGCAGCGTCCCATATCCGCCCTTCAGCATCCAGATGCCAAAGGCATGCTCGGCGTAAGGAAGCATGGTGTAGATGCCGGGTGTGCGGAAGGGCGCTCCCCCAATATAGAGGCTCTGTAGGGAGAACGCGTCTCTAAGCTCCTCATTGCGAAAATACTGGCCGATAGCCGAGCGCAGGCTTTGGTAAGCACGCAGGCGGAGCATCAGCGACAGATTAGCCGGACTGAAGAATTCACGCCCGCTGGCATACCCCCGCTCCAGGAACGACTTCCGCCCCTGCGGATACAGCACTGACATGTCCTTCATGAACCGGGTGAAGCCCTTGCCCTCTCCGGGATAGAGCCGGTCAATCTCCTCCGCCTGCGCCGCAGTATCCGGGAATTTGGTTAATACACGCCCGCTTCGGAAGTGAACCCGGTAGAGCGGATCACAGCGCAGCAGCTCCAGGCTGGATCGCGGAAGGCCGCCTTCCTCCAGAATACTGAGAAGCATCTCCGGCAGCAGCACGATGGTAGGGCCGCGGTCAATCCGGTAGCCGTCCTGCTCTTCAAAGGCCACACGCCCGCCCGCTTGAGCTGCCCGCTCATACATCACCACCTCATGTCCCTGACGGGTAAGCAGCAGCGCTGCCGTCAGCCCGCCAATGCCGCTGCCTACGATGGCCATGCGGCTCATAACGGAACCCCCGCACCTGTGCCGGGCGCGCCCGCCTGTACGGTGAACCGGCCCCGCACAGCCTGGTCATGCTCCCGCAGCAGCCGTGCGCTGATCTTGGCCGACTCGAAGATCGTCGGCAGACCGCTGCCCGGATGGGTTCCCCCGCCGACCAGCCAGATGCCGCGTACCTCCTCGAAGGTATTATGCGGCCGCAAATGCATCATCTGCCCGAGATTATGGGCCAGATTGAAGGTGGCCCCGTTATATACATTCTGCTGGTTCTGCCAGTCCAGCGGAGAGAAGAACAGGCTCTCTTCCACCCGTCCGGCGATTCCGGACAGCTGCGGAATCTGCTGCAGCCGCTCCATCATCCAGTCCTCTACCTCCGCACGCTCCTGCTCCCAGTTGATATCCGCACTCAGATTAGGCACCGGCATCAACACGTAGATCGAGGATTTGCCGGGAGGAGCCAATGTCTTATCGATAACCGACGGATTATGGATATAGATAGAGGCATCCTCCGACAGAACGCCCAGCTCCGTAATCTCTTTGACATTACGCCGGTAATCGGCGGCGAAATGAACCGAATGATGATCCAGGTCTACCTCACCATCCACACCGAGATAGAGCATGGCTGTGGAGCAGGAATATCTTTTACGGGCAATCTTGGCGGGGGTGTATTTCTTCAGAAGTCCGGGTTCGAATAATTGTGTCATCGCAGAGCCAAAGTCTGCACCAATCACAATATAATCCGCATCCACCTTCTCCCCGTTCTCCAGCAGCAAGCCTGTGGCCTGCCCGTCCTTGACGATAACCCGCTTCACTCCGCTTGCAGTATGAACCCGCCCGCCATGCTCCTGGATGACCTCAGCCATAGCCTGGAGCACGCGATTAATTCCGCCAGTCGGATGGTACAGGCCGTAACGGTGCTCCATGTACGACAGAATCGTGAAGGTGCCCGGACATTCCCAGGGCGACATTCCCAGATACTTGGCCTGGAACGTGAACGAGAACCGCAGCCGCTCATCATCGAAATAACGGGAGAGCCGGTTGTACACGGTGTCTGTAGCGTTCAGCTTGGGCAGCGCGTGCAGCACATCTCTTTTGACATAATCCCGTAGCGATTGGAACGGACGCTGCAGCAGCGGAATCACCCGCTCCAGCTTGTCGGCTTCATCTGCCATGAACCGGCGGTAGCCGCTGCCGTTGCCGGGGAACAGCCGCTCAATCTCCTCAGCCGTCTGATCCTGGTTCGTAGAAGGCCTAAATACGGTATCTCCAAAATGCAATGAATACAGCGGATCAAGCGGCGTAAGGTCAACATAGTCATGCACAGAACGCCCAGCCAGAGTGAACAGCTCCTCCAGCAAATGCGGCATCATCAAGAAGGTGGCTCCCCGGTCAAAATGGTAGTCTCCCAGCTTCAACTCTCCTGACCTTCCGCCCACCGTCGCTTGCTGTTCATAGAGATCTACCTCATATCCTTCGGCGGCAAGCAGCATGGCGGCGGCCAGCCCGCCCGGCCCTGCGCCGATTACTGCGACTTTTGCGGTGTCTGTGGTTCGGATCAAGCGGCATCCTCCTTCATTCAAACGTTATACAAAAACTATACAATAGTGATACAAGTATCATACATACTTTGCCGGGCCATGTAAATATCATCACCCGGACTTCCAGTAATTTGATTGCTAGACTTGTCCATAGCAAAAGAACCGGCCAGCCCCGCAAACGGGTTCTGATCGGTTCCATAGAATCTCCTACACTATTAAAATTCAATATAACTGCTACGCTCTATGCCTGATTCCGGCAAATTCCTGATCGAACCAGGCTTGCCAGCGCTCCGGCGGCTCCGCCATCACATAGGTGGCTTTGGTCTCCTGGAGGCTGATTGCCTCATACGCTTTGCCGCCCGCAATGAGCTGCATCTCCGGGTACTGGCTGCCGATCCGCTCAAGCAGCTTCTCCGTATAAGGGACCAGCGTGCCATTCGTAACGGACAGGCAGACGGCTCCGATCCGCTCTTGCTTCGCCAGCAGCTCCATCACACCGTCCTCGGGGGTATTGGACCCCAGGTAGATGACCTCAACCCCGTTCCTGCGCAGGAACAGCGAGAACAGCAGCAGGCCGATCTGGTGATGCTCTCCCGCCGGGCAGAAGGCAATCACCTTTTGTAGATGGGCATACACCGGGAACACGTGAAAAAATTGGGATAGCCGGTTCGAGATCATATGTGTCATATAATGCTCCTGGGCCACTGTTGCCTTCCCTTGCTCCCAGGCATCACCAACCTTTACCAAAACAGGCACCAGCACCTGATGAACCATCGCCTCATAGCCGTACAGGGAGAACCCGAAATCGATCAGGGCATCGGCCCGCTCACCCTGGATGTCGAGCAGCGCTGCATAGATCTGCTGTCTCATTTTGTCCAAAGCATCCTTGGGGTCACCGCCCGCAACAGACAGACGCTCATCCAGGTCCTTCTGCTTATGCTGCTTCAGCATCCGCACGGCATGTGAGATACTGATGCCCTTGTTATCGGTCTGTTCCTTCAACCAGCGAAGGTCCTCAATATTCTCTTGGTTGTACAGTCTATAGCCGGACTCGGTACGTTCCGGGACGACAGCCTGATACCGGTTCTCCCATGCCCGCAGCGTGACAGAGGGAATATCGAGCATTTCGACGACCTGTTTGATGGAATACACGATGTATCTCACTGCCTTCCTGTTTACACTGAATACATTTGAAGATTCAAACCTTATACAAATTATTTACACTCATTATACAATTGCTTCTGTGTTATGTCACCAGAACTTGTATTATGCAGCTCGCAGGTACGGTGCGGATGAAATGGAGCGGTTTTTGCAACACTAGATTTTCCAGGGATTTTGCACTGAGCTGCTTCACTTCTCCTTAGCTGGCGTTATAGGTACTTACCATGCCGGGCCACCATATAACCGCGCTGACCCGGCAGTAGACCCAGGAGGATAAATATGAATCAAGGCCGCCATCCCGTCACACCCGAACAGTTACAGATTACGCTGGCTTCAGGGGCGATTACAGCATCCCGCCACAAGCGGCGGACGTTATTCTTCCTTCGCCGACGCTCCAAGCTCCTGATTGCCCTGATCCTTCTTCTCCTCTGGCTGGCCGGAGTGATGCTCTATCAGACCCACAAACCGCTGCCGCCCGGACTTTCTGTGGAGAGTCCTGCTTATAAGGTGAATACGGTCGCCTTCTGGCATGATCTGACCTACCAGGACAACAGCGGGAAGCAGGCAAGGGAAGAACAGATTCTGCCCAGAATCCTGAAGATTATTGAAGAGTCCAGACAATTCCTTGTGATCGATCTGTTCCTGTTCAATAACTATACCCATACCGACCAACAGTTCCCTGCTGTCAGCAGACAGCTTACCGATAAGCTGCTCGCCCAGAAAGCCGCCTATCCCGCCATGGAGATCGTCTTCATCACCGATGAGGTGAATACGAATTACGGCTCTGCGCCGAATGCCCTACTGGATGAGCTGAGCGCAGCCGGGATTAAGGTCATCCTGACGGACGTAGACGATCTGCGGGATTCGACACCGGCTTATTCGGCGGTCTGGCGTACCTTCATCCAGTGGTTCGGTCAATCCGGCACAGGCTGGATTCCGAATCTGATGGCCAGCGGAGGGCCCGATATTACCGCACGATCCTATCTGAAGTTGCTGAATGTCAAGGCGAACCACCGCAAGGTTGTACTCAGTGAGAACACCGCGCTGATCTCCTCCGGCAATGTGCATGATGCCAGTGCCTATCATTCCAATATTGCCCTGGAGGTACAAGGCCCCATCCTGGCGGATATTCTGCAGAGCGAGCAAGCTGCGGCTAATCTGTCGGGAGCCGGTCCCCTGCTGAGCAAGCAGCCTGACTTCGGGAAGCCTTCCGCCACCGCCGGAGGGGCTCCGCTTGAAGTCCGCTATTTGACCGAAGGCAAGGTGTACAAATATGCGCTGGAAGGAATCGCTGCTGCGGGACCGGGGGACGTCATCTGGATGAGCATGTTCTATCTGGCGGACGACAGAATTATTGATGCCCTGCTTGCCGCTGATGCACGGGGTGCCCAGGTCAGGCTGCTGCTTGATCCTAACCAGAATGCCTTCGGACGGGACAAAATCGGCATCCCGAACCGCCCCGTTGCGATGGACCTGGACCGCCGCTCGGAAGGAAATATCCTGATCCGCTGGTACAACACAGGCCAGGAGCAATATCACAGCAAGCTGCTGTTCATTGCCAAGGCGTCAGGCGACTCCATTATCCTAGGCGGATCGACGAACTTCACAGCCCGGAATCTGGACGACTATAACCTGGAGAATGACCTCTGGGTGTCCGTTCCACGGGAACAGCCGCTGTATGCGGAGGTGGAGGGCTACTTCAAGCGGCTGTGGAACAACGAGGGGGCCGAGTACAGCCTGCCGCTGGGGGAATATCAGAGTGAGATCACCTGGTTGAAATACATCCTCTACCGGATGCAGACCCGGCTTGGGTTCACTACCTTCTGAAACAAAAAAACGGTACCGTTCCCCAAAGGACGGTACCGTTTTTTTGTTCTGCTTGTCCGCTTACAGCAGCGGAGACATCAGCCGGGCTGCGGATTCCAGCAGCCGCTCCAGCAGTCTTTTCTCCATGAAGGTCTCATGGACAATCTGCCGCGTGGACTGCAGGTCACGCTCGAAGTCTGCAACAATGCGCGAGACACTCTCGGTCTGCAGGAGCAATGCGTTCACCTCAAAATTAAGATGGAAGCTGCGCATATCCATGTTCGCTGTTCCGATCGTAGCAATCTCCCCGTCTGCAATCAGCAGCTTGGAGTGAATGAAGCCCTTCTCATATTCATAGATCTTCACGCCAGACTCCAGCAATGCCGGGAAGTAGGAATGGGAGGCCAGGAACGGAATCCATTTATCCGGCTTGGCCGGGAACAGCAGGCGGACATCCAGCCCCGACATTGCCGCCACACGCAGCGCAGTCAGTATATCCTCATCGGGGATAAAGTATGGACTGGCGATCCAGACGGATTTTTCCGCAGTAGTAATCATGGAGAAGAAAATGTTCTTGAGCGCACGCCGCTCATTATCCGGGCCGCTGGCAATAATCTGCACCGCCCCGTCTCCGGTAGTGAAGCGAAGCTGCGGGGAGAGGTAATCCTGCTCCAGGATTTTCTCGCCGGTGGTGTGCATCCAGTCCTGCAGGAAAATAATCTGCATCGTCCGCACCGCTTCGCCTCTCAGCAGCATATGCGTGTCCCGCCAGAACCCGTAGGTCTTGCTGCGGCTCAAGTACTCGTCCCCGACATTCAGCCCGCCCATGAAGCCGACATCGCCGTCGATGACTACGATCTTGCGGTGATTCCGGTAATTCACCCTGCTGGAGAAAAAGGAGGTAGAGTTGCCGTAAGCAGCCACCTGCACACCCGCATCACTCAGTTCCTTAAGGAAGGCTCTGGAGAGCTGCATGCTCCCGACCGCATCATACATGAACCGGACCGCCACGCCCGCGCGGGCTTTCTCAATCAGAATCTGCTGAATGCGTGTGCCGATATGATCCGCCCGGAAAATATAATATTCCATATGAATATGATGCTGCGCCTGCCGCAGCTCCAGCAGCAGCGTACCGAAGGTCTCCTCACCGTTCGTTAGGATGCGCGTCTCCGAGCTGAACGAAATCGGCGTCCGGCCCAATCTCTGCGACAGACCCAGCAGCTTCTGCCGCGCAGGGCTGAACACCGACCAATCCTGGTGCATCCGCAGGGCGTCATTCTCAATCCGTTCATAGGCCATGAGATCGCGCTGGGCTTTTTTGTCATACTTGCGCCGTTTGAACACATTCTGTCCGAACAGGAAGTAGAATACCAGTCCCAGCACCGGAATCAGCGCAAGCAGCAGAATCCAGGATACGGTGGTCGAAGGATTGCGGTTCTCCATGAAAATACCCAATGCGATAGAGATGACCGTCAATGTGGAAAAAATACTTATAATCGTGCCGGCTGTACTGCCGAATACGCCAAATCCAAAATAATAAAAAGCCAGCATAGCTCCTATGATGACTATAGCCTGCAGTCCTCTTCTCATATGCAACCTACCTTCTCATTCTACCGTTCCTCACCAAACTGACACATTTATATCTTACATGAAGAATCCGTTTCTTCCTACTGAAACCTGCAAATTTGTAATGCTGCAGGATATATAATATAATCGCACTGACCTTTCAGTCAAATACAGAACTTTCAAGTCAGAACGGAGGCCTATATAGCCTTGACCGCCAAAAGCATGACCAGAAAAGAACAAATCATCAAGACCGCCATGCAGTTATTTGCTGTAAAAGGCTCCTCCTCCACCTCGATGCAGGAGATTGCCGAATTATGCGGGATCTCCAAGGGAAGTCTCTATCTGATCTTCAAATCCAAAGAAGAGCTGGAGCGCAGCATATACATCTATTGCTTCCGGATGATCCATGACCCCCTACAGCGGGAGGAGCAAGAGACCGGCCTAGCTCCACGGGAGAAGCTGCGCAACCAGCTCGAAATTCTGCTTAGTCATGTATACGAGCTGCGCGAATTCCTGCAGCGCCAATTTCAGGAGTTGGCCGGCAGAGGTGTGGCCGAGATTCCCGATTGGGTGAAGCAGAACAACGCCGCCCTGCTGCGCTGGTTCCAGCAGAAGCTGGAGCTCATGTACGGGCCAGAGATTCTGCCCTATGCAGGCGAGCTGTGCGTGCTCAGCCACGGCATGATCAGCTCCAGCATTAAGCTGCTATTCGGTCAGGAGACCGTTATTTCCATCCCAGAACTGGCTGACCGGCTGGTGGACTGGCTGGACATTATGGTCTCCGGCCTGCTTGCAAGGCAGCCAGTCCCTCTGATCTCTTCCGCAGTCCTGGCCGGATGGGCTGAGGCTCAAGGAGAAGGACCGCGCCAGAGCCCGCTTCAGCTGATCAAGGCGATGAAGCTCCTGCTCAGTGAAGCTGAGGGTCTTCACCCGGAGCATACCGAAGACGGGTTCGAGTCCCTGGGCATTTTGGAGAGCGAAATCCTTACCTCCCAGCCCCGTAAAGCGATCATTCAAGGGATGATGGCTAATCTCGAGGGGTATCCCGAGCTGTCCGGCGAGCTAAGTCAATTGAAGAAAGTATTCACACCTTATATGCACACTTCCTGCGGACTTCACTCAAGGACAGATGCAGCACGATTGTAATATCAAGATTAATTGTACTGGAGGACCATTTACTGATGAAAAGCCTAATTAATTTCTCGCTCCGCAACAAATTCGCCGTCTGGCTGCTGACGATCATTATTGTCTTCGCTGGTCTGTACAGCGGGTTGACTATGAAGCAGGAGACCCTGCCTAATATTAGTATCCCTTATCTCAGCATTACTACTATTTATCCCGGAGCTGCGCCGGAAGGTGTCGTGAATGACGTCAGCAAGCCGCTGGAGCAGAAGCTCCGCAATGTGGACGGGGTCAAGATGTTGACCTCTACATCACTTGAGAATGCCTCCAGTGTAACCATAGAATTCAACTACGGCACCAACCTGGACAATGCGACAGCAGCGGTGCGCGAGGCGCTCAACGAGGTGACTCTGCCGGATAATGTGCAAAAGCCGCAAATCTCACGCTTCAGCCTCAGCTCGCTGCCGGTCATCTCCCTCAGTATCTCTGATGAGAGCTCCGGCGATCTTGAGGAGCTGACACGGGTTGCGGAGAACGATATCCGCCCGGCGCTGGAGGATATCGAAGGCGTCGCCTCTGTGCAGATTGCCGGACAATATGTCAAGGAAGTCTCCCTGAAGTTCAATCAGGAGAAGCTGAAGCAGTACGGACTGACCGAGGATACGATCAAAGGCATCATCCAGGCCTCCTCCCTGCGGGTGCCGCTCGGATTGTTCGAGATGGACAAAGCACAGAAGGCTGTTGTCGTTGACGGCAACATCACTACGGTGGAGGACTTGCAGAATGTCAGCATTCCGCTGGTTCCCTCTGCCGCAGGCGCTGCGGGCGCGGCTGGCGGCGCAGCTTCAGGCGGTGAAGGTGCTGCTGCGGGCGGTACCGGAGCTGCGGCTGGCAATACCGGCGCTGGCGCGGGTGCCATGACCGGGCTGCCGACCGTGAGGCTGAGCGAGCTTGCTACTATTGAAGTGGTCGGCAAATCGGAATCGATCTCCCGCACCAACGGCAAAGAGTCGATCGGGATTCAGATTGTGAAGGCCAATGATGCCAACACCGTCGATGTCGTGAACGGGGTCAAGGATAAGACCGAAGAACTGAAGCAGCAATACAAGTCGATGGACCTCACCGTGCTGCTGGATCAAGGCAAGCCGATTGAGGATTCCGTGAACACGATGCTATCCAAGGCTGCCTTCGGCGCCCTGTTCGCCGTGCTTATCATTCTGCTGTTCCTGCGCAATATCCGTTCTACCATTATTTCCATTATCTCGATTCCATTATCACTGCTGATTGCGATATTATGCCTGCGGCAAATGGATATTACACTGAATATGATGACGCTCGGCGCCATGACCGTGGCCATCGGGCGGGTAGTCGATGACTCCATCGTCGTCATTGAGAACATTTTCCGGCGGCTTACGCTGTCCGGGGAGAAGCTGCGCGGCAGAGAGCTGATCAGCGCCGCTACTCGTGAGATGTTTGTGCCGATTATGTCCTCAACCATTGTGACGATTGCCGTCTTCCTGCCGCTCGCTTTTGTCAGCGGTATGGTCGGTGAGCTGTTCCTGCCGTTCGCCCTCACAATGGTATTCGCGCTGCTGGCTTCACTGGTGGTTGCCATTACCCTGGTGCCTGCATTGGCCCACACCCTGTTCCGTAATGGACTGAAGAAGGGGAAAAAGGGGCACGAAGACAAGCCCGGCGCATTGGCGGGCGGGTATGTCCGTATCCTGGACTGGTGTCTCTCGCATAAGCTGATCACCTTGGGTGTTGCTGTCCTGCTGCTGGCAGGCAGTCTGTTCCTGATCAAGCCGATCGGCGTCAGCTTCCTGCCTTCCCAGGAAGAGAAGAATGTTACGCTGACCTTCTCCCCGAAGGCCGGTCAGACGCTGGAGGATGTGAAGGCGCTGGGCCTGAAGGCTGAGAAGTTTATTCTGGCGCAGAAGCATCTGGATAAAATGCAGTATTCCATCGGCGGCAGCAGCCCGTTCGGACTTAGCTCAGGCAATTCCGGGCTGTTCTATGTCACGTATGACAGCAACACGCCTGATTTTGATACCGTGAAGGAGAAGTTAATTGAAGGCTTAACCCAAGAGGTACCGGATGGCGTGTGGGGCGATCTGTCCGGCATGGCCGGAGGCGGACTCGGCGGCAGTACACTTACTGTCAATATCTACGGCGATACGCTGGAGCAGCTCAAACCGGTAGCCGATGAAATTGCCGGGATCGTTCAGGCAGACACCAAGAACTTCAAAGACGGGAAGACCAGCCTCTCTGAAGCCTATGATCAATACACCATCGTAGCTGACCAAGCCAAGCTTAGCTCACTGGGCTTAACGGCCGGACAGCTTGCGATGAAGCTGAGCCCTGCCGGAACCCGGCCTGTGCTCACTGAGGTAGAGCTGGACGGCAAGAATTACAAGGTCTACATTGAGACGGACAAGGATTCCTACAGCAGTATTGAAGAAATGAAGGCGGCCACGCTCACTTCGCCGCTGGGCATTACCGTACCGATTGGCGAGGTAGCAAGCATTGAACAGGGCCAGTCCCCGGATTCCATTACCCGTGAAGACGGCAAAATGAAAGTCGGGGTAACCGCCGACATTATCTCCAGTGACATTAATAGTGCCGCAAATGCTGTTCAGGACAAAATAGATGCCCTTGATCTCCCGGACGGCGTGACCATCACCTTCGGCGGAGTCACCGAGCAGATTAATGAGACCTTCGGACAGCTTGGCATCGCCATGCTGGCGGCTATAGCCATTGTATACTTCGTGCTTGTAGTCACCTTCGGCGGCGGTCTGGCTCCGTTCGCCATCCTGTTCTCCCTGCCGTTCACAGTCATCGGCGCTCTTGTCGCCCTGCTCCTGGCTGGCGAGACCTTGAACGTGTCCGCACTGATGGGCGCACTGATGCTGATCGGGATCGTGGTCACCAATGCGATTGTCTTAATTGACCGCGTAATCCATAAGGAACAAGAGGGAATGTCTACCCGCAAGGCGCTGCTTGAGGCCGGCGCTACCCGCCTTCGCCCGATTCTCATGACTGCGCTCGCAACCATTGGCGCCCTGTTGCCACTGGTTACCGGCCTTGAGAACAGCGCCGGGATCATCTCCAAGGGACTTGGCGTAACCGTCATCGGCGGTCTCGTCAGCTCCACACTGCTGACCCTGGTCGTTGTACCGGTGGTGTATGAGTTCCTGATGAAGTTTCGGGGTAAGAAGACTTACGAATAAATAGGGGATGAACTTCAGTTTCAGTTATATAGAGTGAACTGGGGCACCTCCGCTTCAGGCAGGACCGTGACTGCAGAGAATGTTTGGACTTCCGGTCGCTGTTAGGTTGGAAATTCCTGATTCGAACCGCTCTTCGCGGTAGAATTTCCAACCTAAAGGCGAACGCTATCGCTCCTACAGTTCCAAACTTCTCCTCCGCCACTCTCCCTGAAGGAGATTCTCCAGATCAAAACATATAAAGTGAAAGCTTAAGTTCAAGACCCCCGGAGCAGAAATAAGGCGCCCTTCCGATTGATGGAAGGGCGCCTTATTAATTGAGTATGGATGCATAATTAAGCCATGGCTGCTGCGCTGCTCTCCAGCGAAGCCTTCCAGGCACGCAGCATGTGCAGATCCTGCGGCAGGAATTCCTCCAGCATATGGCTGAGTCCCAGATACAGCGGGCTGTCGGTGGCAGCGTTCATTCTCGCACAGAATTGTGGAGTCCACTTCAGCAGATGCTCTTCGAGGAACTTCTCCTGAATCTCCAGAAGCTCCATGGCACTGCGGACCGAGAAGCTGTTGTACAACATCCGCTCGTGCATCACCGCCATGAATTCCAGCTCAATGGCAATATGGTCGTCGGCTTCGCCGCTGCACTTCTTGAAGACAATGCCCGCCGATGCGTACACATCCGACAGCACGTTGCAGAATTCTTCCTCACGGCCGAGTTGAGCGGCTTCACGGGCTACGAAGGAGCTGACCGCGCGCTCGTTCATCAGACGTTTGTATTCGAGCTTCTCTTTCTCACAGATGGCCGGGAGCATCGATGGCTCCTGGCTGCACAGGTAACGCTTCAACTCACGGCCGCCTTCGGTCATCTCCGCAGCAACACTCATCTCACGGTTACGGCTCCATTGGGCGACCAGTGAGAGGGATGGTTTTCTTCCATAGAAGTCCACCAGAAGCTGATATATTAATCCCCGACTCTCCAGCCAGCGGCTGCAAGCCTCCGGCACGACAAGCGATGGAACAGTTGGTATAGTCATTTTGCAAATCCTCCCTACTTAGTTTGCCGGATGCCCGGGGTATCCTTGGGATTGCCGCCTGAGCCTTCCGGAATCATAGCTGTGCTTCGCAAAAGTTAAAGTATCTAAAGTTTGAATCTTCCGCACCTAAATTATATCGAATATGTTAAACGCTTTCGGTGAGCATTCTATGACCATTCCCGTTAATTGTCGCACTTTTGTCATAATTAGGATGCTGCTTTGGCCTTCTGTCCCCCTATGCTTTAGGTTATTCGCTTGTGCATTGACGCAGCGGACTGCTTTCTTTAAAATTTAAACTAAAATGAACAGGTGAAGGAGCAACGTTATGGAGCCGCTAACTGATCCTTTTGGACGCATACATGATTACCTCCGTATCTCGGTTACAGACCGCTGCAACCTGCGCTGTATCTATTGTATGCCCGCAGAAGGAATGCAATTCCAGCCGCAGGACGAGATTATGAGTTATGAGGAAATTACCGCTGTGGTGGAGTCTCTTGCACCGCTGGGCTTGCGGAAAGTCAGGCTGACCGGGGGAGAACCGCTGGTGCGCAAGGATCTGGAGAAGCTGGTCTCTATGATCGCCGTCATACCCGGCATCGATGATATATCATTGACTACGAATGGCCTGATGCTGCCAGCCAAAGCGGCTATCCTGAAGCAGGCCGGGCTGTCACGGGTGAACATCAGCCTGGATTCGCTGCGGCCGGAGCGCTTCTCGATGATTACCCGCGGCGGCGATGTCGCCAAGGTGTTGAAGGGAATTGAAGCCGCAGAAGCTGCTGGCCTGTCCCCGATCAAGCTGAATGTCGTGCTGATGAAAGGCATTAACGATGACGAGATCAAGGATTTCATCGCCTTGACCCTGAACAGCCCGCTCAATGTGCGCTTCATTGAATACATGCCGATTGGCAGCGCCAGCGATGCCTGGCGGCAGACCTATCTGCCGCTGGAGACTGTAGTAGAGGCCTGTAAGGAAGCTGGCTGGACCACCGAAGAGGCCGACATGCCCTCCGGGAATGGCCCTTCCCAGAACCGGCGTGTCACCGGCGCGAAGGGAACCTTCGGGCTGATCCACCCGGTCAGCGAGCATTTCTGCGACAATTGCAACCGGCTGCGCCTGACCGCCGACGGCAACATCAAAGCCTGCTTGTACTGGCAGGACGAATATAATGTCCGCCCGCTGATCAGCGACCCCGCTGCGGTGCAGGCTCTGTTCCGCCAGGCGCTCGGCAACAAGCCGCATAACCACGAAATGGCACTGGCCCTGGAGCACAAAACCCAGAGTCACACGCCAACCGCCCGCCGCATGTCGCAGATTGGCGGGTAGGGCGCTGGTAGTTAAGGATGGGAGCTTGCTAGAATAATGTGAGCATTAGGCTTTAATCCTCACGAAGTAGACGAATGGAAATAGCCTGCTGAACGTACCAATCTTTTAGAAAGAGGATACGTTTATGCTAGACTTGGCACAAACTTAAACAAAAAGATGGGCTACTGAATTGAAGGTTTTATCCTACCTTCAATCAGTAGCCCAAATATTATTATGCTAACAATTAAAGTTTCCAGCCTCCGCTATCCAGGTAGGTTTTCACGGTCTTAAAGTAAGGAATAAGGATGTTGTTCAAGTCACTAGCAGTTGCATCATAGTCAACTGAAAATAGATAGCCGTTCCCGTTGGTTGTCCAGCTGCTACAGCTTGGTTTACAGCTATTTCTATAGGTGTCATTAATCGTGCTGAAGCTTCAAATCGTTCTTCGAAGAAAGGCCTCTGGAATCCATTTACCCGTAGTCTCATCGTTAAGTATAACTGTTTTTTTACCTTCCGCTTTATTATAAAGCTTATCCTCCTTTTCAGCTGCTGCCAAAATATCCTTCTTCTGTTGATAGGTATACGTCAATTTGGTGAGTTTGTCTTCAGTTACAACACCAGTATTTTCTTTTTCCATTTCGGAAATGCTGGAGCAGTGGAAGAAGTTCATCATTGTTCCTCCAGCGTTTATTATTGTCTCTATTTTAAAAGTATAGGCTCTTAAGGTCACAGAGAAGAGAAAGTAATTTGCATTGACGAAATATTTATTTAAGACTAGTATAGGTAAATAAATCAAAATAATAGAATAATAAGGATATTTTAAATGATGGTAGAAACTTACGTTAGAATAGTTTTAGTTACATTAATATCTTTAGTTGTTGTATACTACACATATCTATTGGCACAAGCAAGGGCTATATTAAAACAAGCCCATAAGGATTCAACTGATGAAAGTGTGGAACGCATCGTACTTCTTAAGCAAAAGCTCGTTCCAACGGTATGTTATTTACTATGCATGGTTACCATCGGAGTGCTCTATCTCGTAGGAATTAATATCGGAGTCATGTTGTGTGTGCTCATAATCTTAAATGTTATTATTGCTTTCGTTGGCGACAAAAGGATTTTGTCAAAAGCAGAAATCAAGAAGAAATAAGTTCGGCTTTTTCGTGACGCATTCAGTGGCACAAAGCAAGACGAGACGGAAGTGTGGACTTTGATGTTACTCGCAAGATTGTAATTACAAATTCGCTCTTTACCATAACCAATTTTGGATGTGCGAAAAAAAGACTCTAGGCTATAAGCTGCTCCCGGTACCCAACCGGAGGTAGCTTATTTAACTTTCGTTACGTTCGATGCTTATTGTTAAAGTGGGAAAGTTCACATAAAGGCATCAAATATATTTCATTTTTTTTTGGAAATTAGTTATATTATTCTATCTTGGTCAAACGTACAACGGCCGAGATTCCAGAAGGATTCTCAGCCGTTGTACAAGGATTGTGTATGTGTATAATTCAGCACGACTTCGGAATATTGGAAATCGCAATTTCGAAATCGACGGATATCGTCCCCCGGATCACTTGTTGCTCACTGTCTAATTTGGCAGATAAGTCTACGCTTTGCATAATTACATCATCGCCTTTATACCGATTGCGGGACAGATAGTAAGTCGCCAGCTCGCTGCAGAATTGTGTGTAGTTTTTTTCATGAATGAATTTGTTGTGTTCACCAAAGATACTGTAAACCTTCCGGTAAGGAATGTAGTCCGCAAATCTCTGTATCACATGATCCACGTCCCACTTATACTGATTAGCCAATTGAACGATCTTAAACAGCGCCATGAATATTTCATTTTCGTGATTTGAGATGTATTCCACATATGTGTCAAGGACCTCAATCTGTCCATCCATTACGCGGTACAGGTACGTATTAGCCGTTCCCCATTCTATATATTGAGCCTTAATACGCCTTGCTTCTTCGTCATCTTCCCTTATCCAGCTATGATCCATATACTGAGGTAACGTGTCCAGTGCAGTTTTGTAATCCCCCATCTCTTCATAATTACAGGACCTCATAAGCTGAGCATGTAATATATAGGTATAAAGCGGCCTTTTATATAACTTATGATCTCTATGCCTACGGCATGATTCATCATGAAGGTCATAATGGAAGGAGGCCACTCGGAGCATTTCTTCTACAACCTCAGATACCTTATCCCATTCCTGAAGCGCGTGATAGATATCCGCCAACTGCTTCAGCGCATCCAGCTGATTAATTTCATCCAGCTTATCGACATAATTCTCCAGCAAAATAGCGGCGATTAAATTTTTCTGCGGATCATCGCCCAAATGAATTAGGAATAACCGATATTGACAGAGCGCCAAGCGTTCGGAATGCTGATATTTCTCGCTGGCTCCTACATTTTCATAGATTAATGCTGCGGCCTGCCAGTTCTTCTGTTCAAATAACTCCTCGGCAATCTCGAACAGCAGTGGTGCATACAGCAGATTATCCAGTAAATTCTGTGCCACCCGCTCAATACAATCCAGACGCGATAACGCTGCGCATTGCAGCAGAAAAGGCCGTAAACGCCGCCAAGTAGGTGTCGAATCATATAGACATTCATCCACATACTTACTATAAAAGTAGTCCTCCGACAGTCCCATCCCGCTTGTCACGCGAGTCAAATGATTCATCGCCAAGGCCTGCTGTCCCTTCATCACCCGGCTGAGTGTACCAGAATGAATTCCACTGGAAATTGCAAATTGATTAATAGACAGTTTATGTTTTGTAAGATACGCCGCTATCTCGTCTCGAATTTTGACTGTATGTACCACAGCATTTACCACCTTTTTTCATCCGAGATCGCAATCTCGAAATCCACGGATATCGTCCCCCGAATCACATGATGCTCGCTGTCTAATTTGGCGGATAAGTCTACTCCTTGCATAGACACCTCATCGCCTTTATACCGATTGCGGGACAGATAGTATGTCGCCAGTTCGCTGCAGAACTGCTTATGCTGATCACTCATCATCTGGTTGTTACGCTCTCCAAAAATACTTGAATATTTACGATGACGAATATACCCAGAAAACCTTTGAAGAACATTATCCACATTCCAATTGTAGCGATTGGCCGCCTGGACAATCCTAAATAATGCTATAAATATTTCATTCTCACGGGTCGAAATATATTCTACATATTCACCAAGCACCTCGAACTGTCCATCCATTAGACGGTTGAGATAAGTATTGGCTCTACCCCAATCCTGGTATTGGGCAATAATCCGCCTCACTTCTTCATTATCTTCCCGTATCCAGTTTCCATCCATATATAAAGGTATTATTTCTAGCGCAGCCTTGTGATCTCCGCACTCCTCGAGCACATACGCACGAAGAAGCTGGGCGTAAAGAACATAGGCGTACAGCGGCCTTTTGTGTACCTGTCCATTATTTGGCTTACGATTTGATTCTTTATGAAGATCATACAGATTTGCAGCGACCCTCAGAATTTCCTCTGCTAATTTACCTACCTTATCCCACTTCCGCAAGGACGAATAAGTGTGGGCCAACTGCTTCAACGCATCCAACTGATTGATTTCATCCAGCTTATCTACATAATTCTCAAATAATGAGGCTGCAATTAAATTTTGCTGCGGATCATCGCCCAAATTAATCAGGAAGAGCCGATATTGACAGAGCGCCAAACGTTCGGAATGCTGATATTTCTCGCTGGCTCCCACATTTTCATAGATTAATGCTGCGGCCTGCCAGTTCTTCTGCTCAAATAACTCCTCGGCAACCTCGAACAGCAGCGGTGCATACAGCAGATTATCCAGTAAATTCTGTGCCACCCGCTCAATACAATCCAGACGCGATAACGCTGCGCATTGCAGCAGGAACGGCCGCAGACGCCGCCAAGTCGGTGTCGAATCATATAGACATTCATCCACATACTTACTGTAAAAGTAGTCCTCCGGCAGCCCCATCCCGCTTGTCACGCGAATCAAATGATTCATCGCCAAGGCTTGCTGCCCTTTCATCACCCGGCTGAGTGTACCGGAATGGATTCCGCTGGCAATTGCAAACTGATTAATAGATAGTTTATGTTTTGTGAGATACGCTGCTATTTCATCCCTGATTTTGACTGTATGCTCCACAGCATTTACCACCTTTTTTATACACGTGTCCAATGGATTTTATATTTGAATTTGCAGTATTTTCTAGATCAATGCTTAAGCAGGCGGCATTGTCATCATCCGGTAGGCATTGTCGTAAGCATTGAGCAGTTCATCCAGTACTATGGATTGCTGCAAGACCACAGGATGATCAAAACCGCCATATTGACTATGTAATTTATAAAGCTTGCTTCTGGCTCGCTCAATACGAATTCTAACGATTGCTGGACTATGCATGGGAATCCCGCCTCCTTATGCAACATTATAGATTTTTATGTAAAATTACACAAAACAGGTCTCTTTGCATTGTCTACTATATTGGTTATAGATACAATAATTTCAAAACCATGGCGCAGCCAAACTAAACCGTCTACACGACAGGCTAGGTTATGAATATATTCCCTTTAAAAATCAGCAAATAAAAAACGTTCCCGGAATAAACGGGAACGTTAGTTGAGGGGTCAGTTAACCACCAATACCATGTGAATTAGTTTGGATTAAAGACTGAATGCTGCTATTTTTTACAATTCCACTAGTTGAAATTGTAGACAAAATTACGACAGATAAGCTACATAGAACCAGAAGCTTGATAAATTGTTGTTTCATTTGGTTTGCACACCTCTCTGATTAAAAGTTTGTATCTTTCCATCTCTTCTCCACTGGCAGCATCCCTGTATTGTTCAAACAAATTGACACAAGTGATTACTACACTCTCGTTATTTATAATAGATGAAGATTCCAAACTTTCTAGTAAGAATTCTATCCCTCTGTTTCTCTTATTATGTAAATAATAGTTTGCCAATTCAGCGAGAAATCTGGCGTGTTTGTCTGCCATAATCTGTGAGTTGTATTGACCAAATTCTGATTTATAAGTTCGATATGGGATATAGGCAGAGAAGCGCTCCAGAATGTGATCAACATTCCAATTATACCAATTTGCACATCGGATAATATTGTACATCGCCGTAAATATCTCGTCAGTTTGTGCAGATATATATTCGACATACTCGTCTAGCACTTCTATTTGTCCGTCCAGCATGCGGTATAAATAAATATTCGCAGTACCCCATTCTCTAAACTGAACTAACGTCCGTCTCGCTTCTTCATCATCTTCCTTTATCCAGCTTCCGTCCATATAGCGCGGCACAAGTTCTATAGCAGATTTATAATCCCCGTATTCCATGCAAATACTAGAGAGAAAGAGATGAGCGCGCAAAATATAGAGATATAGTGGAGTTTTAGAAGTTTTAATGTTACCTCGATTAAGGCTTGACTGGAGCTGGAGATTATACCGTAGTGTAGCCAGTCCAAGCATCTTCTCTGCGAGTTCATCAACTTTAGGCCACTGCTGCAAGGAATAATAGACTTCCAACAAATCCTTCAACCCATCCAACTGATCCGCCTCATTCAGCCGCGGAACGTAACTCTCAAACAAAGTGGCCGCGCGCAGGTTCGTGCTCTGGTCATCACCCAGGGCAATCTGGAACAGGCGGTATTGGCAGGTGGCCAGACGTTCGGAATACTGGTATTTCTCACTGGCGCTTACATTCTCATAGAGCAGTGCAGCCGCCGGCCAGTGGCCCTGCTGGAACAAGCCTTCCGCAACTTCATACAACATGGGAACATAGGTCAGATTATCAAGCAGGTTCTCCACCAGACGCTCAATACAATCCGTTCGCCCCAGTTCCGCACACTTCACAATGAACGGGCGAAGCCGCCGCCAGGTCGGTGCCGAATAATAGAAACATTCCTCCACATACAAGCTGTAAAAAAAATCCTCACTGAGCCCCATTCCTGCAGTGATTAACTCCAGATGGCTCATGGCAATGGGCTGATGGCCATTAATAATCCGGCTCAGTGTCCCGGAATTAATACCGGAGCTTATGGCGAACTGATTAATGGACAGCCCATGCTGGGTTAAATAATCTGCAAGCTGGTCTCGAATCATGACTGCAGGCTTCAAAGCAACACCACCTCCCACATTCCATAATTTAGAACATTATGTTTATATCTGTATGGTAGAGGATGGGATTTCAACCGTCAATAGAATAGAGTCAAATAAAACAACTATAGCTCGAAAGTGTGAAGAAATAGAAACAGTTTGGCAACCTGCTTGCCGAACCATAGGAGGTGAAGTTATTGAATCAAATGGTTTAGTCGATTTTGGTGAACAAAAGATAAAGGCCAGGAACATTTCTGTAAGGAGGGATAGTTTATGAGAAAAATCGGCATCATTTCATTGATGATATTACTTGTTTTTATATATATTTTAGTCAGACCAAATCCTGAGATTGTTAGCGTCAGTCTTATTTCCGAAACAGCTGAAACTGCTTACACTGATAACGATAGCATTCGAATATTCAAAGATGCTATAAGAACTGTGAAAAAAGTACGCGGGGCTGTTGATGTGGGTCCACCAACGTATCGAATGAATGTTACTTACGCGGATACCGAAGTTGTGAAATTCAGCCTTTATTTAGATTTTGAGACCAAAAGTGGATTTTTGATTAAGGATAGTAATAGCGAAAAAATGTTGAAATTAAAAGATCGCAGTTCTAGAGAATTAACAGATCTATTGAGTAAAGTAAGTACAAACTAAAATAGTCAGTTAAATGAGGATTGCTTTAGCCATACAACAGCCACCACAACTGAACTCCCATGTAAACGGCGATTGCCCAGATCAGCAGGGCCGAAACGGTATTCAGCCCCTTCATGACCTTGCCGGACGCATCCAGCCTGCCAAGCTGTCGGCCCGCTGCAGCAAGACCCAGGAACCAGAGCCAGGAGACGGTCACTGTCGCCGCCGCGAAGGCCCAGCGCACCACCCCATCGTATTGCAGCGAGCTGGTCCCGATCACGCCCACCGTATCCAGAAGGGCATGCGGGTTCAGGAGGGACACAGACAGCGCATAGAGTATCTGCCCCTTCGGTGAGAGTCGGCCCGACTCATCCTTCGCGGGAGCGGAGCGCCAGATTCTCCACCCCATGAAGGTGAGGAACAGAATGCCCGCCCCATATATAACAGGCGTGACCCAGCGCAGCGATAAAATGACCAAGGAAACTCCGCCGACTGCCGCAGAGATCAGCAGTGTATCGCAGACTGCCGCTGTTAGAACGACAGGCAGCGTACTGCGGAATCTGGCATGCTGTGCCCCTTGATTGAAGACGAATATATTCTGTACGCCCAGCGGCAAAATCAGCCCGAAGGCCAGGATAATTCCATGTAAAATGGCTTGCACCATTTCTTTTCCCCCTTTGATCTTCCTTATGATGCTTCGCGATAAACAAACCTCTCAGGCTTCCTCCGGTTATAACCTACTGATCGTACCCTGCCATAGCGGCTGCCGTAACCATCCAAGTTCTTCGACACACACCAACCAAGACGAATGAAAGAGGAGGAATCATGGTAGACTGGAAGAAAGAAGGAACGAGAGGGAGAGAGAGGAGAGCTAATGCTAGTCAATAGCGGCTATGGGGGCATTCGCTCAGTTGCCTTCGCAGTAACATAATGTATTCGGTTTTCCGCATACAATTGGTCCGATTACCTACGCAGTGGATAATGTGCTCGGTTTTCGCTTTTGTACAATAATTCGTCCGGAAGGGGCCTGCCCTTGACACATCCACAACGCTCCAACCATGCAGACTTAAGAACGCCCGGCCCATCCGTACATACGAAGGCTTCCCGGCCCGCAGCTCCTGGAGCGCAGCAAGCTGATGCTGGCTCCGGCCTACCGGAGAACTGGAAGCCGGACCCGGCTTCTCCGCTGCCGCTGCATGGTCAGATCTCCGGCTACTTCCTGACCAAGATCAGCACCGGAGCCTGGCCTCCCGGTATGCGGCTGGCCCCGCAGCGGGAGCTGTCCCGCCAGCTTGGAGTGAACCGCAGTACGGTGGTTACAGCGCTGGGTCAGCTTACCGCCATGGGCCTGATTGAAGGCAGACGCGGCGGCGGAACGATAGTTACAGGTACGCGGCTGCCTATCGGCCATACAGATACGTCAGCCGCAGCGGCTCCAGCTGGGCCTGAACGCTCCGGCAACTGGAATGATTATGTGGAGGAGGGGATTCACTATCCCAACCTGCCCACCATCCAGGAGATTAACCGGCTCGAATACGAACCGGGCCTGATCCGCCTTGGAACGGGTGAGCCAGCGCCCGAGCTGCTGCCCGGGGCAGCAATGAACCAGGTGCTGGCCGGACTCGCGCAGCGCGTTCTTCCTCCACTCTCCTATGAGGAGCCGCTCGGTAGTCCGGCGCTGCGGGCGGCGGTTAGCCGGTTACTAGCCCGGAGCGGCATTACCGCTGGACCGGACTCCATTCTGATTACCTCCGGTGCCCTTCAGGGGCTGCAGCTCATTGCCCTCGGGCTGCTGCCGCGCGGCTCGTCTATTCTGCTGGAGAAGCCGTCTTATCTGTATTCGATTCATGCCTTTCAGTCTGCGGGGGTGAAATTCAGCGGCCTGCCTATGGACGGGCGTGGCCTGATCCCGGAATACCTCACGGCTGAGGCGATCCGCACTAAGGCGGCGATGCTCTACAGCATCCCTTCCTTTCACAATCCGACCGGAATCCTCATGGATAAGGGGCGCCGCCAGGAGCTGATGGAGGTCACAGGCAGACTTGGGCTGCCCATTCTGGAAGATGGGGCCTACCAGGAATTATGGCTGGACACACCGCCTCCACCACCGCTGAAGGCGCTGGATCAGGAGGGACGGGTCCTGCATCTGGGCACCCTGTCCAAGGCAGCCAGCCCTGGCCTGCGCATCGGCTGGATTGCCGGACCGGAGCCGGTCGTCCGGCGGCTGGCCGACATCAAGATGCAGAGCGATTATGGCGCAAGCTCCCTGTCCCAGCTGGCGGCCGCAAGCTGGCTTACGGGCGGCTATCATGAGGAGCATCTGTATGTGCTGCGCGGCAGACTACGCACGCGCCGTGACTATATGCTTGAGCTGCTGCAGCTCCATTGCACCGGACTGGCAACCTGGAATGTGCCAGCAGGAGGCTTCTATATCTGGCTTTCTCTCCATCAGGCTGTTCCTCCGCGCAAGCTGTTCAGTGCAGCGCTAAGTGCCGGACTGCTGCTGAATACAGGCGATCTGTATGACCGCAGCGACGTCAGGCATCTCAGACTGTCCTACGCTTATGCCTCTGCGGCAGAACTGGAGCGCAGCATTCCCCTGCTGGCTGAGCTGATCCGGCGGGGACTGTGATTGGAGGCGGCACAAATAGCCCCGAACCCCTGACAACATCATCTGTGTGTCATGGTTCGGGGCTATACTGTCGGACGCCTGGCCGTTGAAAGCTCGGACTGCATTACCGGGACAGGTCATTCACATCAACGGCGAATTCATCCGCTCTGCTGCGGCAGACGCACGACGAATGCCGTCCCCTCTCCGGGACGGCTCGTTACGTGTACGCTGCCTTCGTGGAGCTCCACGATCTTCTTCACGAGCGGGAGTCCCAGCCCGCTTCCGCTGCCGCTGTTGACGCTTCTGGACTTATCCGCCTTATAGAACCGTTCGAAGATCCGCTCCAGCTCCTCTTCGGTCATGCCGATCCCGCTGTCCCTGACCTCCACCTCCACCCACTCCCCCATGCTGCGCACAGTGACGATGATCCGTCCGCCCTGCGGGGTGAACTTAATACTGTTATGCAGCAGGTTGGTCCATACCTGGCTCAGCAGATCCTGTACCGCAGTTACGGTGGTCTCCTGAAGCTCAGCCTCTACCTCAATCTCCTTGCCGAGCCACTGCGGCTCTGCGGCCAGGATCATCACCTGCACTTGCTTATCCAGCCTATAAGGCTTCCGCTCGAACGGGAAGCTCTCCGCCTCCAGCACGGACAGCTTCAGCAGATTGTCGCTCAGACCGGACAGACGGCGGCTCTCCGCTTCAATAATATCCAGGTAATGCTTGCGGATATCCGGACTGAGGTTCTCCTCTTGCAGCGCGGCAGCGAACCCGCGGATCGAGGTCAGCGGGGACTGGATCTCATGGGATACGCTTGCGATGAAGTCCTGCCGCATCAACTCCATCCGGCTCAGCTCACTCGCCATTTCGTTGATCCCTTCCACAATCCCTCCGAACTGCCGGTATTGGCCGCTGTTCTCCAGTTCAACCTTGAAATCGCCTTGGGAGATCTGCCGCATAGCCGTAAGGATCGGCCTATAGAAGTTCTGATCCTTTCCGCGTGTAGCGTAGGCAATAGTGGCCCCGCAGACGAAAAAGATGATAATCTGCATAGCCATAACAAACAGGTGATACCCGTATTCAGAGAAGGACCAGCCGAAATGACGGACCAGCAGTCTTGATCCGAAATAGCTCCCGTTCCAGGAGATATAGAGCATAATCAGCATTCCGGCGATAGGTCCGGCGATATCCATTTTATCCCATATCTTCATGATTCTACGCTTCATGCCTATCCCTCCAGCCGGTAGCCAAGCCCCCGGATCGTACGAATGGAGAATCCGAATCTCTCCTGCGGAAAACGCTCGCGCAGACGGCCCACATGTACATCCAGCGTCCGCTCATTGCCTTCGTAATCGTATCCCCAGATCTCCTCAATGAGCCGGTCACGGGTCAGCGTCTGCCCCCGGTAACTGGCCAGCTTGAAGAGCAGCTCGAATTCCTTCAGTGGCAGCGTGAACTCGCCATGCTCGGACAGCACCTCATAGGTGGCGCGGTTCATCCGCAGATTGCCAACGGTAACACTCTGGGCAGCCGAAATCTGGTAACGCTTCAGCAGCGCCTTGACCCTGGCGATCAGCACCGGCGGCTCGAACGGCTTGACCAGATAGTCGTCTGTGCCCAGCTCGAAGCCTTTGACAATCTGCGAGGTCTCCCCCTTGGCCGTCAGCATCAGTATCGGAAAATCGTACTGCCCCCGCAGCTCCCGGCACAGCTCCCAGCCGTCCATATTCGGCATCATAATATCAATGATCGCCATATCCGCCGCAGTCTCTTCGAGCAGCTGCAACGCCTCCAGTCCGTCAGAAGCGCTCAGCACCTCTGCCATCCCTTCAGCTCTCAGGAACACTCCCACCAATTCGCGGATGTGCGGATCGTCGTCCACTACCAGTATTTTGACCATAGTCTGTAGAACCCTCCTCTATCCCTTGGCTCAGAAGCTCAGGTGTGTTCAGCTGCAGCTGCTGCTCGGCGAATTCACGGTACAGCTCATGGTCCCTCAGCAGCTCCTCATGCGTGCCCTTGCCGGTAATCCGGCCCTTCTCCATAAAAATAATCTGGTCCGCGTTCACCACCGTAGCTAATCTATGGGCGATTACAATCGTGGTCCGGCCCTGCATCAGATTGCCCAGCGCCTTCTGTACCACGGCCTCCGACTGGCTGTCGAGGCTTGAAGTAGCCTCATCCAGCATGAGGATCTTCGGATCGCGCAGCAGCGCTCTGGCGATGGCAATCCGCTGCCGCTGTCCGCCGGACAGCTTCACCCCGCGTTCACCGACATCTGTGTTGTAGCCGTCCGGGAGCTCCTCAATGAAGCCGTCAGCGTAGGCCATGGACGCAGCCCGCTTCAGCTCCTCCTTGCTGACCTCGCGTTCCAGTCCGTATCCGAGATTCTCGGCAATGGTACCGGCCAGCAGCGGACTTTCCTGTGAGACATAACCGATCTGCTTCCGCCAGGATTTCAGGGAGAACATCGACGCCGGTTTGCCATCCAGCCGGATGACTCCGCTCTGCGGCTCATAAAACCGTTCCAGCAGTGAGAACAGGGTTGTTTTACCGCCGCCGCTCGGGCCGACTATGGCAGTCACCTGCCCAGGCTGCATAGTGAAGCTTACCTTGCTGAGCACCTTCTCTCCTGTCTTGTATCCGAAGCTGAGGTCTTCCACAGCGATTGGCCCCTCTGTGCCTTCAGCCTCTTCCACGCCTTCATACACCTCTTCCTCTGCTTCAAGGGTCTCAATAATCCGCTCGGAGGCACCCTTGGCCTTCTGGAGCTGGGTGAAGAATTGCGTCAGCTGCGTCAGCGGCATAATAATCTGAATCAGATACAGAATAAAGGCGACCAGTTCACCGGCGGTGAGCGCCCCTGAGGATACCAGCATCCCGCCATAACCGATAATGACCACCAGCAGCATCATGAAGACGAAGGAGATCAGCGGGCTGATCAGGGCACTGATCTTGCCCTCACGAATCCCGAAGCCCAGCAGATTCATAATCCCTTGCCGTCCAGCTTCATACTCCTTCTGCTCCGCTCCCGAGGATTTCACCAGCCGGATCTCGGACAATACGCCGCTGAGCACAGCGGTGAAGGAGGCCGTCTCATCCTGCGTTCCCTTGGAGATTTTGTACATCTGCCGTCCCAGCGGCACCAGAATGAGCGCCGACAGCGGGAGCACCGTGAACAGCACCAGCGTCATTTTCCAGTTCAGATAGAACAGCACCAGGACAGAACCGACAATGGAGATGAGGCCGGTGAACAGACTGGCCAGATGCTCCGAGATCAGTGTCTTGAGAATTCCTGTATCATTAGTCATCCGGCTGACGCTCTCGCCTGTCCGGTTCTCATTGTAGTAGGATACGGGCAGCACCAGGAATTTGCGCCACAGCCTGTCACGCAGACCCGCCACGACTCTTTGCCCGACGGCATTCAAAAGGTAGATCGAGACTCCGCCGGCAACGGTCTGCGCAATGAACGCTCCGGCGATGCCGGCAATCTGCAGCTTGCTGACAGAAGCCAGCGAGAAGCCGTCCACCAGATTCTTCGTGAACATGGGAATCACCAGACCGACTAGGGTCGAAATCACGCTGAGGCCAAGGGCCAGCGCCAGCAGCAGATAGGATGGTTTGGTTTCGTGCAGCAGCTTCAGGAACGGCTTCATGGCCGCCCCCTGCTTCTGCGGTGCTTGCTTGTTCTTCATAAGGAATCCCCTTTTCCGGCAGATAGGTGTATGGAGCAGTGGGGCCCCGCTTCCGCCTTAGAACCCAGAATAACTGGCCTTTGTAAACTGAAGTTAAACAGATATTTTGCCATTGATTTGTAATTCCCCATAAAAGTTGGTTTGTATCCCTTTTCAACAAATGTTACAGTGATATCAGCGGCATAATAAGGCGGACACAGCAAGAATGCAAGGCATCCTAGCGGGAAAGGAGTGCAAAGTTTGCGGGAGAATCTCGGTAAGCAGCTGTCTTTCACCTCTCTGAAATGGTTCAACTTCTTCGTATATGGAACGGTTGTCCTCTTCACCAGCTTCTTTCCCTTATATCTGCAGGATGTGGGGATGAATAAGCTGGAGATCGGGAGCCTGATGTCTGTAGGCGCACTGGTATCCATTATTGCCAACCCCTTCTGGGGCATCTGGAGTGACCGGTATCAGAATATCCGGCGGATTGTCCTCGTCATGCTGACGGGAACGCTCGTCTTATCCCAGCTTGTCTTTCAGGCCAATACATATGAAATGATCTACATATCCATCCTGTTCTTCTATTTCTTCCAGGGGCCGCTGTTCGCCCAGAGCAACACGATGATTCTCAGCTATATTGACGGAACCAGCCGCAGTTTTGGCTCTTTCCGGCTGTGGGGGTCGCTCGGGTGGGCACTCACTGCCATACTTGCCGGACCTGTGATTGAATGGGCCGGCATCTCTGTGCTGTCTTATCTGTTTGCGTCACTGCTCTGTGCGGCGATGATTGCACTGATCACTCTGCCGAAGCTGGACCATTCGATCGGAATCGCCCCCTTGCCCTTCAAAGGAATGCGTCAGATCTTCTATAATCCGTTCTTCCTGTGCTTCATCGTATTCGGCATCCTGGTCTCGATCCCGAATACAATGAATAACACCTTTGTGTCACTGTACATCACAGAGCTGGGCGGAAGCAAGACCATGATCGGTCTCGCTGTGTTCCTGTCCTCCATTCTGGAGATGGGTGTGCTGCTCCTGTGCAATTACGTTCTCCGGCGCAAAGTCTCAGTCCTGCTGGCCTCGCTCACGTTGGTCAGCGCGCTGTTTTTCCTGCGGTGGTGGCTGATGGCCGATGCAACGACCCCGCTGCAAGTCGCACTTATTCAGGTGCTGCACTCCATTACCTTCGGCGGCTTCTTCTATGTCGGAACCCAGTTGACCATGCTGCTGGTGCCAAGGCCCTACCGTTCGTCGGGACAGGCTCTCTACACGCTCACCTGGAGCGGAATGTCCGGCATTCTCGGCGGAGTCTTCGGCGGCTGGATGTATCAGACCCTTGGCGCGCAGACGATGTATCAATCCGGTGCGCTCCTGGCCCTGTTCGGGGCCATCGGCTTCGGAATCATGTGGCTCACCGTCATTCGCGGCGGCTACCACCCTCCGGCTGATCCCGAGGATGAGCTGGCAGAAGACTAGGAATGCGCAATACAGCAAACAGGCTTGGCCTCCCGGCGGGAGACCAAGCCTGTTGCCTTATATGGAGCTCTTCTAGCCTTTCTTGGGCTGGAAGGAGCTTTTGAGGGATACAATCAGATTGAACACCAGATGCTCCGGCGACGAATACTTGCTGTCTACGTTGAAGTACCCGTGACGGAAGAACTGGAACTTATCCTGAGCCACACTATCCTTCAGCCCAGGCTCCACGAAGCCCTGCAGGATCTCGATGGACTTCGGGTTCAGCTGATCCAGGAAGGTTGGCTCCGGCTTGTCAGCGGAAGCTTCCAGACCTTCTACTTCGGCATCCGTCTCCGCCTCTTCAGCAGAGATCAGCGGCTCATACAGACGGAATTCCGCCGGTACAGCCTGTCCAGCATCTACCCAATGCAGCGTTCCCTTAACCTTGCGGCCGGTGAACCCGCTGCCGCTCTTCGTCTCAGGATCATAGGTGCAGTGCAACTCCACCACTTCGCCGTTCTCGTCCTTGATGAAGTCGTTGCACTTGATGAAATAAGCATTCTTGAGGCGCACTTCATTGCCGGGGAACAAGCGGAAATACTTATTCGGCGGAACCTCCATGAAGTCATCGCGTTCAATATAGATCTCACGGGAGAACGGAATCTGGCGGTTGCCCATCTCCGGGTTCTCCACATTGTTCTCAATTTCGAAGTATTCGGTCTCGCCTTCGGGATAATTCGTAATAACTACCTTAAGCGGCCGCAGCACAGACATTGTCCGGGGAACCGTCAGCTTGAGATCTTCACGGATGAAGTGCTCCAGCATCTGCAGGTCCACGAGCCCCTGGCTCTTAGAGATACCGGTCTCATGTACGAAGCTGCGGATGGCCTCCGGCGTATAACCGCGGCGGCGCAGCCCGGAGATGGTCGGCATGCGGGGATCATCCCAGCCGTCCACATGGCCTTCATCGACCAGCAGCTTCAGCTTGCGCTTGCTCGTAACGGTCTGGGCCAGATTAAGGCGTCCGAATTCATATTGATGCGGCGCAGCCTCCATGTCACATTCCGCGACAACCCAGTCATAGAACGGGCGCTGGTCCTCGAACTCCAGGGAACAGAGGGAATGGGTGACATGCTCAATGGCATCCTCCAGCGGATGTGCGAAGGTATACATCGGATAAATGCACCATGCGTCGCCCGTATTGTGGTGATGAGTGTGGGAGATCCGGTAAATGACCGGGTCACGCAGATTGATGTTAGGAGAGGACATGTCAATTTTGGCGCGCAGAACCTTCTCGCCGTCCTTGAATTCTCCCGTCTTCATGCGGTGGAACAGATCAAGGTTCTCTTCTGCCCCCCGTTCGCGGTAAGGGCTGTTCTTCCCCGGCTCCGTCAGCGTTCCCCGGAATTCACGGATCTGCTCGGCGCTGAGATCATCGACGTAGGCCTTGCCCTTCTTGATCAGCAGCTCGGCCCGCGCATACATCTCCCCGAAATAATCCGAGGCAAACCGCAGCTCCTCCCATTCATACCCGAGCCATTTCACATCCTCCTGGATGGAGTTGACGTATTCGGTATCTTCCTTGAGAGGATTCGTGTCATCGAATCTCAGATGGGTCTTGCCGCCGAACTCATCCGCCAGTGTGAAGTTAATCCAGATCGCCTTGGCATGTCCGATATGTAAATAACCGTTCGGCTCCGGCGGAAAGCGGGTGACGACTTCCTTAACCTTACCCGAGCGGAGATCTTCGGTAATGACGTTCTTAATGAAATTGGAGGGTGTACCCTGGTTCTCCACATTGATCAACCTTTCATTCTGTAATATAACTACTTCCTTGTATGAACATGTTTCCTACTAATATACCCGTTAAGCAGGGAATGTTCAACAAGTGGAAACGGCATTGCCGTCCTTTTAAAGGACGGTACCGTTTCAGCGAGAAATAGAAAGATAAGTTATCGTGTGCAACATATAAATTTTTATATTTTAAAAGTTAAGCAGCCGCCGCAGCCTTTGACTTCTCTCCCGGCGATGGAGTAGCATGATAAATATAAGAATATGGAGACAAGGGGGATGCTTATGCAACCGGTAAAACTGCCTAAAGAGCAGCGGGAAATAATTACGGAGAATATCCGTGCCTACTTCGAGGCGGAGCGCGGGGAAACGATCGGCCACCTGGCCGCAGACAATCTATTGGAGTTCTTCCTGAAGGAGCTGGGACCGGCGATCTATAACGGGGCGCTTAGCGACTGCCGCACGCTTACCCTCCAGCGCATGCAGGCACTAGAGGATGATATCTACGCCCTGGAGTGGCAGAAGCGTTAGTTCAGCGAGGCTTATATCTCACAACGCATAGGGGGCAGCCGCATGTTTAATTATGTTATAGATGAAGAGCTGAAGCTGAAGCTGCTCATGCCGGAGCATGCCCGTCAGATGTTCGCCCTGGTGGAACGCTCCCGCCACCGGCTCAGGCAGTGGCTGCCTTGGGTGGATGGCGTAGCCGAGCAGGCGCATCTTACCACGTTCATCAAGAACTCCGTGAAGCAGGGCATTGATAACGGCGGCTTCACCGCCGGACTGTGGGTCCGGGAGGAATTGGCCGGAATTATCGGCTATCACGAGATTGACTGGCATAACCGCTCGGTCGGCATCGGCTACTGGCTGGGCGAAGGCTATGAGGGACAAGGCTATATGACCAGTGCCTGCCGCGTCTTTGTCGATTATGCCCTGCTGGAGCTGGAGCTCAACCGCATCGAGATCCGCTGTGCCACAGGCAACATGGCCAGCAGAGCGATCCCCGAACGGCTGGGATTCATCTTCGAAGGGGTCATCCGCCAGGCCGAGAAGCTGCCTGCCGGTTATGTGAACCACGCGGTATACGGCCTGCTGCGCAGCGAATGGAAGCTGCTGGGCTGACCCCGGAGGGGCCAGGAGCGGAAACGGACAAGCCCCGGGGTGCTGGGAAGCTAGGGTGCTGGCGTGCTGGTTTCTTCTAGTGTTCGAGTCTACCCGTGACCGATTTTAGTTGGATTTTGTCCACTTGCTGATGAACGAATGCCCTCTGCTACTACAGTAGTTGGAGAAACAGCACTTAAATAATCACATTTCATCTCATGTAGTGGAAACGGGCGATATTAGATGTTGTTTTTCCACTTGCTGCCCTATGATTAGCGGAAATCGACGAATTAAGAAGCATTTATCCACTTGCTTATTGCAGAAGCCAGCCGGGAGCCAGGATTCATAGACACTTCTGCTCCTCATGCCCGCCTCCCGCCCACCTTGAGCGGGTTCAGCAGCTTGCCAGGCGGGATACTCCTTAACAACAAGAACCCCCGGAGCTCTCGAACCTGCTCCGGGGTTCTTTGGGGTGATCCCTTCCTTGTCCTGGGCTCTTTGGTCGGCTCTTGGTCGGCCCTTGGGCTGTTCTTGGTCTATCCTACCACTGTCCCTGGTCTACCCTTGGGCCGTACTTGATCTGTTCTCGGTCTACCCTCGGGCTGTCCTTGGTCTGCCCACAGCACGCCCTTGATCTACCCTCGCGCTCTCCTTGGTCTGCCCCTGCTCGTCCTCGGACTGCCCGTAGCCGTTCTACTTCTCCGCAGCCTCCAGCCAGCCCCGGAACCGCTCCCGGAGGCCAGCCGCAAGGCTATCCAGTCCGGCCAGCTCCGCGAGTCCGGTATGATCCTTGCGCCCGTGCTCCATCGAGTACAGGACCTGTCTCACCGGGATACGGCCTGCTCCGCTCTCCAGCTTCACGATCAGGTCCCCGGCTGCAAGGCTGCCCTCGCGCAGCACGCGGAGGTAGAAGCCACTGTAGCCGGTGGACAGCACCTGGGCCGGCATATCCGCCGGCCCATGCTTTTGCGTGAGCTTAAAGCACGGGAAGCGCGGCTGGCTCACCTCCAGCAGTGCTGTACCGATCTCAAAAATATCCCCGATACACACCTCGGTCTCCAGCAGTCCGCGCGCCGTGATATTCTCGCCGAAGGCGGAATACTCCAGCTTCCGGCCAAGCCGCTCCTCCCAGTGGGCATAATGCTCCACCGGATAGACGCAGACCGCCTTGTCGGGCCCTCCGTGGTTGACCAGATCCGCTTGCCCGTCCCCGGTGAACCCTCCAGCCCGAAGCGCAAGCGGCCCAGCTACCGGCAGCTTGTAGATTCCGGTGTCCAGCGGCTTACCACGGTATTCCACCGTCTTCGGCTTGCCTACATTCAGTGAGACGACTTGCATCTTCAGCTCAGTCTCCATCCCCTTCTCCTCCCGTCAGCCAGCAGCTCATAAATACTTCATCTACATAACGTCCACCCAGATAGAATTCCTCCCGCAGCCGCCCCTCTTCCTCGAATCCGCATTTACGGTAGAACTGGAGCGCCGGTGTATTGCAGGAGAGCACACGCAGCCGCAGCTTGCGGATGCCATGCCCCGCAGCATGGCGCTTGATCTCAGCGATCAACTGGCTGCCTACACCCAGCCGCTGAAAACGCGGGTGCACAGCGATATTCACCTCGCATACATGGCGGTTGCTCTCCATCCCGCTGGGACAGCCGAAGCCGACATAACCGCATAGCTCCCCGTCCTGCAATGCCACAAGCTGGGAGCCGGGCGGCGCATGCAGCAGATAGTCCTCCCGCGAGCGCCACATCAGCGGACCCGGGGTTGTATTCTCCGTCCAGATCATATTATCCAGCACGATCAGCTCACGGGCATCCCTGATTTCGGAAGGCCGGATAAGCAGCGCAGCATCTCTGTTAATTGGTTGCATTATTATACACCCCTTGCCTTACTAAGCAGATAGTTAAAGGATTAGTTGCAGCGTGAACGATTATGCAGTCCTGCGCTCAGGCTGTACAGCTGAACGGTTCACATAGGCGTGGACCGCGAAGAATCCTACAGACAGCACGGCCATGCCGCAAGCGAGCCAGCCGGTTGGCGCAAGACCGCCCCTGTCGAACTGAACGCCCATCAGATAAGGCCCGATGACACGGCCGATTGCGCCAATCCCGCCGCTAAGCCCGAGATAGAACGGCGCGCTGCGCTGGGTATGCTCCGAGATGAAGGATGGCATCGCCGGAGAGATCAGCATCTCCCCAAGAGTAGCCAGCACCATGCCCAGCAGCATCCCCGGATAGCTTGGCATAAACAGAATTACAGCATACCCGCCCAGGTAAAAGACGGCGCTTGCTGTCATCTGCGCGGTTGAAGTCTGCGCGAACCAGCGTTTGATCAGGCTGACCAGCGGCTGCGCCGCGAAGATCAGCACGCCGTTCAGCGTCCAGAGGAAGCCGTATAGCTGCTTCGACCAGCCTTCCGAGATAATGAACGGCGAGACTCCGCTGTTCCAGATCGAATTGCCGATCAGCAGGAACAGCGAGCCCACCGCCATGAACAGATAGATCTGTATATGGCCGAGGAGTCTCCAACCCGACACCTCATTCTGCGGTTGCTTTTTCGATAATGTGCTATGAGCCGATGCCGCCCCTACCTTGCGCAGATAGACGAAGAAGAAGCAGGCGAACACCGCCGAGGTGACCCCGTTCAGCACAAAGCTCAGCATATAATTACCCAGGAAGCCGCTCAGCGCGGTTCCCAGAGCTACCCCTATATTATTGGCAACATAGATGATATTGAACAACTCCGCGCGCTGCTCCGCGAACCGGAAGCCGATAAACGCCTGAATGGCTGGGAGCGAGAGGGAGTTGAACAATCCCATCATCCCCATCACGATAATGAATATGCTCCAGCTTCCGCTCGCCCACGGGAGGGCAAACAGCGTCAGGGCATTCATGGCCAGAGCGCCGACAATCAGGCGATTGACCCCTACCTTATGGTACAACGAACCGCCCAGCAGCTGTCCGGCAATCCCGCCGAGCGACTGCACCAGCAGAACGATTCCCGCGTCCTTCATACTGCGTCCCAGTTCATCGAATACATACATTGTAACCAGCGGCCACATCAGCGCACTGCCGGTAGCATTAATAAGACTGGCAATCAAAAATACTTTAATTTCCTTCGGATAGGCCTGCATGAATCTCATAACTTGTCTGTCATCCCCTGTAGCATAGCTGTCATCAATCCATCCAGTATCATCCCAAGACAGGGGGCAGGGCAAGCATTCGCGTTAATACTTTGTCGCGGGAAAGCGAAGGTTTTTCTGTGTGAAAATCAATCCCGTCTTCCCGCCGCCAGCGATATTTATATTCTATAACCCGCTCTTTCACACGTAAACAAAAATACCTTACCGGCACTGATTCGTTCCCCGGAACCCGGGGTAATGATCCATATGAAACACTCCCTATTTTATTCACCGTGAGATCCGATTTCGTTCCCCCGAATCGGATTGCACGGTGAATTTTGTTTTGTCCGGAGGATAATTCTGCTGTACGTAACACAAAAACACTCCCTGTCTCTACGAATCCCTTGAAGCAGGGAGCCGAGAAGCAGGAAGTGCTTTGGCCAAGCTATGTTACAGTCCGGCGATTCACACCGGGTCAGGTTCGATATTGATTAAGCGTGTTTCTTCAAGCCCGCAGCAGGGATGCCCGTGGCCGAGTTCACAGCACCCGGCTCCTTGCGCAGATAAGCCATCCAGTACGCCGCAGCCACGAAGATCGCGCCGCCCGTCAGATTGCCCAGCCAGACCGGAACGAAGTTGGCCACATACTGGCCCCAGGTGAAATGTCCTTCGAAGATCGCAGCAGGGATAAGGAACATGTTAGCTACAACGTGCTGGAAGCCGATGGCTACAAACGCCATGGTCGGGAACCAGATACCGAGGATTTTGCCGCTGAAATTATCTGCCCCGTACGACAGCCATACCGCCAGCGCTACGAGCCAGTTACAGCCGATCCCGGAGATGAAGGCCTGCAGGAACGTAGCATCGATCTTATGCTCCGCCATACTTACCAGCTTCTCCAGATACACACCATCTGATGTAAGGCCAACGATGTGACCGAAGAAATAAGCGACGAACAAGGCGCCTGCCAGGTTGCTGAGTGTAATCAGCACGAGGTTCTTAATGACTTCCCAGAAGGAAATCTTCTTCGCAATAAAAGCCAGCGGCACAGCCATCATATTCCCTGTCAGCAGCTCCCCGCCCGCAAGCAGCACCAGGATCAGTCCGACCGGGAACACCGCAGCCCCGATGAAGTTGGCAATTGATCCCCACTCGGCAGGAGCACCTGCAATGACACGAATATCCAGCAAAAATCCGAGCGCGATAAACGCTCCTCCCAGAAAACCAAGAATGAGTACAGTGCTGAGCGGATTATGTGCCTTCTTAACTCCGTTCTCTACCGTCACTTCAGCGATTCCCTGCGGTTTGTTATAAGCCATGATTCCTATCCCCTTCTAATATTACTTAAAATTTGTTCCTTTATGCCATTGTAACGTGATCACAATCACATTAACGTGATAAAAGTCACTATCCGAAAACCCAAGTGAAAGTTTTCACTGACATGTCAAATTTACCATAAAAGCTTGCGGCACGGAATGTTTTTTTCATTCCCGGCTACTATTGCACAAAAAAAGAGCCCTAAGCGGGCTCCGGCAAAATGTTAGCTTTTATACATGTACAGGTTCTTTGACTGCAGCCAGTTTCGGCAGAGCCTGGAGGCCTGCAGTGTTCAAGAAATTCCAAGGCTTGTTGTAATGCGGCTGGAAGAAGAAGTCGATGAAGGCCAGCTGATCAACGGTCATCTTATTCTGGATGCAGACCGATACGGTATTGATCGACTGCGTCAGATCCATCTTGGACATAATCTGCGCGCCCAGAATGCGGCGGGTGGCACGGTCAAAGACCACTTTTACCTGAACCTGCTCGAAGGTTGGCATGAACTCAGGACGGTAGTTGTCGATCAGCATCACACTTTCCGTATCCATTCCCTCGGCTGCGGCAGCCTCTTCCGTCAGTCCGGTTCCGGCAATATTGTCCTCATAGATCTTGATGCCTGATGTTCCTTGCGTACCCATGTAAGGGATCGTATTCGAGACCAGATTGCGGGCGACCAGCGTTCCCATACGCACTGCGTTGGTGGCCAGCGGGATATATGCGTGTTTACCAGTTGGATTGTAATGAATCGCGCAGCTGTCACCGGCAGCATAGACATCCGGCAGGCTGGTCTGCATATAATCGTTAACCATAATCGCGCCGTTCGGCAGCATATCCACTTGACCCTTCAGCAGCTCGGTATTCGGACGGAAGCCGATGCAGAGAATGACCAGATCCGTCTCATGTTCACCCTTGCTCGTAATCACCTTGGTCACTCTGCCGTTCTCACCGGCGAAGGAAGCAACCTTCTCGCCAAGCGCCAGCTTAATGCCATGATCCTCAAGCGACTGCTGAATCGGTGCGGTGAATTCTTCATCGAGATATTTGCTCAGAATCCGCTCTTCCCCATCAATCAGCGTAACTTCCTTGCCATTCATCTGAAAAGCTTCCACCAGCTCAACCCCGATATATCCGGCACCGACCACAGTGATTCTGTTCACCTTCTGCGCTTCTTCGATAATGGTGTTGGAGTGATTGTAGTTCTTCGAGAGCAGGATGCCCTCCAAATCTATTCCTTCGAGCTTAGGCACAATCGGCCATGAGCCTGTAGTCATAATCAATTTGTCAAAAGTATCTTCCATTTCCTCGCCGGTCACGAGGTTGCGGGCTTTCAGGGTTTTACGGGCGGTGTCCACGTTGATTACCTCATGGCGCATCTTTGTCTGCACACCCAGAGCGGCAAGTTGTTCCGGGGAGGAATAGAATAGTCCCTGCGGGTCCTTGACCACGCCGCCAACGTATAAGGCAATGCCGCAAGACAGGAATGAGATATTATCGTTGCGCTCATACACCGTAATCTGTGCATCCGGGTATAACTGTGCGGTATTTACAATGGCGGCCGTTCCGGCGTGGGTACATCCAATGACTGCTACTTTCATGATTTCTTCCTCCTCCAAGTTGAAAAGCTTATTTAGTAGGGCTTGTGTTTACGTTTGGTTACATTTGTGATTGTTTTCACTTTATACATTGATTATATTGTGATATTTGTCACATTACAAGCACTTTTGTGATTTTTCTCACAATGTTCACAATTTCAAATTTTAATAACTTTGGAGTTTCACCGCATCATCCACTCTACTTGTGCCGCCGCTGCGCTCTTCAACCTTGAGTTAGTTTTCCCCGGAGGAGGGGCATTATGTCTGTCAGGAGCAGGAAACAGCAGGAGGGAGCTTGGCTTACGCGACGCACCCGGTTCAATTGTGTTCGGTTTTTCGATTACATTCGGCTTATGCGGCGCACCCGGTCCCATTGTGTTCGTTCTGTTTTTAACACGCTGCTCATTTTCATGCTGGAGTTGTGCCTTGAAAGACATGTTTGTTTTTGCATACCAAATAGCCTCACCCTCCGCAGCATACCTGCGGTAAAGTGAGGCCAAACTACACCTATTAACTGAGGATGTCTTATTCCAGACCGGAAATTACGCCATCCTCATCCACCAGTATGCCTTCTGCCGCCGGCTTGGCGGGGAGGCCCGGCATTGTGACTATGTTCCCGGTGATCACTACTGCGAATCCCGCCCCGAGGGACAGGGTGATGTCCCGGACGCCCATGGTGAAGCCTTCCGGGGCTCCGAGCAGCCGGGGCTGATCCGAGAAGGAATACGGGGTTTTGGCCATGCAGACCTGCAGATGGTGCAGGCCCAGCCGGTCAATAATAGCCAGGCTGCGCTTGGCGGCCGGAGAGAAGGCTACTCCCGCTCCACGGTAGATCTCTGTGACGATGCGGTTGATTTTGGACGGAATATCCAGGTGGTCTTCATACAGCGGTGCGTACTGCACAGGCTCCTCCCGGTCCAGCAGCTTCATCAGCTCCTTAGCCAGCTCCTGTCCGCCCGCACTTCCCTCCGCCCATACCTTGGATACCGCAGCAGGTACCCCCAGCCGCCCGCAGGCCTCCAGCACCTCATTCACTTCAGCAGGGGCATCCCCTTCAAAATGATTCAGCGCCACCAGCACAGGCACGCCGAACTTGCGCAGATTCTCAATATGCCGCTCCATATTGGACAATCCGGAGAGCAGCGCCGGCTGGTTGCCTTGATGCAGCTCTTCCTTGCGGACGCCGCCGTTGTATTTCAGCGACTTCACTGTCACCACCAGGACAGCAGCCGAAGGTGCCAGCCCGGCCTGGCGGCATTTGATATCCATGAATTTCTCCGCGCCCAGGTCCGCGCCGAAGCCTGCCTCCGTCACCACCACATCGCCCAGCTTCAGCGCGTAGCGGGTTCCGATCACACTGCTGCAGCCGTGGGCAATATTGGCGAACGGGCCGCCATGCACAATGACCGGGGTTCCTTCCAGCGTCTGCACCAGATTCGGCTTCACGGCTTCCTTCAGCAGCGCAGTCATCGCCTCCACGGCTCCAATCGCCTGTGCGGTTACCGGCTGACCTGCATGGTCATAACCGACCAGAATGCGGCTGAGCCGCTGCTTCAGATCTGCAAGGTCGCTGCACAGGCAGAGCACGGCCATAATCTCGGAGGCTGTAGTAATCTGAAAACCGCTCTCCCGCACAGTTCCGTTGCCGTCGCCAATGCCGGTCACGATATTCCGCAGGCTGCGGTCATTCATATCCATAACCCTTTTCCAGACGATCCGCTGCGGATCAAGCCCCAGGCTATTGCCCTGGAACATATGATTGTCGATCATCGCCGAGAGCAGGTTGTGCGCTGACGTCACTGCATGGATATCCCCTGTAAAATGCAGGTTAATCTCATCTGCCGGAACGATCTGCGCCTTGCCGCCCCCGGTCGCTCCGCCCTTCATTCCCAGGCAGGGACCAAGCGAGGGTTCACGAAGCGCAGCTACCGTACGCACACCCGCCGCATTCATCGCCTGGGCGAGTCCAATCGTCGTCAGCGTCTTGCCTTCACCTGCCGGTGTAGGATTCATCGCGGTAACCAGAACCAGCTTGCCGTCCGGTTGGTGCTTCAGCTCTGCCCAGAGCGAGGGCGCCAGCTTGCTTTTATATTTGCCGTACAGTTCCAAATGCTCTTCCTTGATCCCCGCTGCCGATGCTACCTCTGTAATTAACCTCATGCCGTTATGTAACCCTCCTGCCGTTATTATCCTGCATCCTTGCTTCCTGTGTGCGATTCATGGTGTCAGGCGAAACATTTCTCTTCAAAGGATACAGGGTCCCTGAAAAGATTCAAGGATAATTTTCATACAGGGTGAAACTTAATTTTATAGAAAACTCCCGGACCGGGCGCATCTGCACCACTATCCGGGAGATCACGTATAGCCTGGCTCTTGCCTTCAGAGCGGATGATTTCAGCCTCTTTACAACAGGGATTCGATAAGCCCCTTCATGCTCTCCGGTGATTCCTTCGGCTCGACACGGGCCGCTACATTGCCGCTGCGGTCCACCAGGAACTTCGTGAAGTTCCACTGGATATCACTGCTCTCGCCGTCACCCGGCTGCTGGCCCTTCAAGTATTGAAACAGCAGGCTCGCGTCCGGACCATTCACATCAACCTTGGCGAACACCGGGAACGTGACTCCATAGTTAATCTGGCAAAAGGACTCCGCTTCCTCGCTTGTGCCCGGCTCCTGACCGGCAAACTGGTTGCACGGAAAGCCCAGCACCACCAGCCCCTGGTCCCCGTACTGCTCGTACAGCTTCTGTAAATCTCCGTATTGCGGGGTCAGTCCACACTTGCTGGCCGTATTGGCGATCAGCAGCACCTTGCCCTCATAATCCTTAAACGGCACTTCTGTACCCGAAGGCGTCACTCCGGCAAAACTATAAATCGACATCTCTGCTTCGCTTCCTTTCGGCTGTATGGCCCAGTTTTGAAGTGCGCTTTAAGCTGTATATAAGTAACCTCTTCATTTTACCCTATTCGCAGCCAAAACCAAATTCCGGCGGCGACGGCTACGCCCTGCGCTCCAGCCCGCAGGCTTCGGCGATGAGCCGGATGGATTGCAGCTTGTCCCCGAACTCATGAATATGCGAAGAAATCATCAGCTCCCCGCAGCGGTATTCTTCTGCCAGCAGCTGAAGCTGCTCCCTGACTTCGGCGGGCGAGCCTATGACCATCCGCTTCCGGTTATCTGTAATGGTGAAGCGGTCGTAAGGGGTATATGTATAGTTCAGCGCAGTCTCAACGGACGGGGTCGGGGCAGAGAGGTGTTCCCTCTCCAGGCTGACCAGTGAGAGATCCATACTGGCAGCCAGCCGGTCTGCCCCGGCCGATGTCTCCGCACATACTGCGAACACCGCAAGCAGCGACTTCGGCGATGCAGCAGCCACGGACGGTGCGAAGCTATCCTGGTACTCATGCACCGCGCCCGCTCCCCCGTTCCTGGCTATGAACCGTGCGAAGGCATATCCGGTGCCAAGCCGGACCGAGAGCGCCGCACTCTCCCGGCTTGAGCCCAGCAGCCAGACTTCCGGGGCTGAGTCCACCGCAGGCGTTGCCCGTAATCCGGCATAACAGTGCGGGGAGGCTCCGCCCTCAGATTCATAGAGGTAGGCTACCAGCTCCTGGACCTGCTGCTCGTACCGGTCAACGTCGTCAATAGTCACACGGGTATCCTGTAGTGCTTTGGCGGCCAGAGCACCGCCGCCTGCCGCCCTCCCTATCCCGAGATCGATCCGCCCGGGATAGAGCGCCTCCAGGACGCGAAAATTCTCCGCGACCTTGAACGCACTGTAATGCGGGAGCAGCACCGCTCCCGAGCCGATGCGGATCGATGAGGTCACCGCAGCAAGATGCGCCATCAGCACTTCCGGGCTGGAGCTGGCGAGGCCCGGCGCAGCATGATGCTCCGCGACCCAGAAGCGGTGATAACCGAGCCGTTCCGCTTCGCGGGCCAGCAGCGCCGTCTGCCGGAGCGCCTCGGCCGGAGTGCTTCCCTCCGGCACCGGGGATTGATCGAGAATGCTTAATTTCATATGAGAGCAGCTCCAATGGGTTGGATTTTCGTGGCTTCAGAGTACCGCACACCCTATACTAACTATACCCGCACCGATATAATTCACAACCGGAAGATTATAATGCTGCCCAAGCAAGCTCACAAGATACGGTTCAGCCACAGACTGATGTGTCAAAGGTTACTTGCATAATAAACAGGCGGCTCCGCATGGATCGCGGAACCGCCTGATTTACTTTCATAGGAATGAGTACAACAACGCTGTTCATGTTACTTTTTCAGGGAGCCATATTGCTTGTGTTGCTTACCGGCGCTGCTTCTGCTACTGCTGCACCATCTTCACCAGCATATGCGCCAGCCGATGGCGCTCATCCTTGTTTCCGGCCTTCCACAATTCCAGCAGCAGCTTTTCTTCGCTATTGCGGGGCTCCTCATACGCTGCCAGGTAACCGGCGATTTTCTCGGCGGCCAGTGCAAGCTGTTCGTCGCTGAGACCGATTTTTTGCGCCAGTTGAATGCGCTTTCCTAAATACGCCTTGAAATGCTCGAAGTTGTCCAGAATCATCTCCTTCTGCCCCGAATCGATCCGGTCCAGCGCCTCCGTTACCCGGTTCATGGTCACACTGCCGTCCTTACTCACCACATGATTATGTTCAGACATCCAGAACGCCTCCCATTTCATAGTGTGCGGTTTCCCACTACTTAACCAGCGTTCCTAGGGGTGAACCACCGTTCCCGGACGAGCCTCCGCCAGCCTCAGCAGCACGCAAGTGGAAAAACGTATCTTATTTTCCCAGGTTCAGCGGCCCAGACACACAAACGGCCCCGCAAATTGCGGGACCGCCTGATTATAATATAGGATTAATTCGACACCGGGATGGCGTCATAATATTCTTCGAGTGTAATCCCTCTTTCGGCGATGGAAGCAGCAATCTCCTTGCCTACATAACGGACATGCCAAGGCTCGTACTTGTACCCGGTAATGGCCTCCTTGCCCTCAAGGAACCGGATGATATAGCCATATTCAGCGGCATGGGCGGCAAGCCACTCCGCCTCCTTCGTCCCTGCAAAGCAGCTCTCGGCTGCACATTTGCCGTCTCTGCCGGACAGGTCAATAGCCAGTCCCGTCTGATGCTCGCTGTGTCCCGGCATGGCGCTGTAGGTGCGGGCCTTCTCTTCGCCGTCTCTGGCTACATAGTTATTGAACAGTCGTCTCTGGGTCGATTCCGAACGGTAGCCGGACACACCGGCCAGATTAACCCCGTCTGCCTTCGCCCCCGCGAACATCTCCTCCAGCGCCGCAGCCGCTTCACGCCGCAGCATGCGCTTCTCAATCTTTTCCGAGAAAATAAAAGGAACATCCGGATAGACCAGATCGGAAGGCTTATACTGCTCAGGCAGGCTGTACTGCTTATTGACCATGACCGCGATGCTCTCCGGCTCGGCTACTACCATCTCCGCATCATTATTCCCCGAAGTACCATTGCCTGAACCGCCAGGATCTAACTGATCCGTAGGCTCCGGCACTGCCGAAGCTTCAGGAGCTGCATCCGGCCCCTCGGCTCCCAGATCTGTGCCTGTGTTTATATTGGTTCCGTTCTCCGGGGAAGCGGACGGTGCCGTGTACTCCCCGATTCCCCAGCCGACCGCAATGACGACGATGAGTAGAATGACAATTTTGGCGGTTTTGGACATGCTGTGTAATCCTCCTAAACGTTGTGTATCAAATGTGCAGGTTACATTCTGTATCTCTCTATACTTATACCCGATTATTTATGGCGGTATCTATTAGACAGGCCTATTAGCCAAAAGGTTTCAGTAAATAAATATTACCATAGAGACTTGGCTGTTACGCCAACTGCCCTATGGTAACAAGGATTAGCTATACATGTAAAGCGCCTTTATCTGGAGGAGCCGCGTCCGCCGCGTGAACCGCCGCCGGAGCCGCCGCTTCGCCCGCCGCGCGATGAATTCCCGCCGCTGCTGCGTCCGCCCGAGCTGAAGCCGCCCTTACCACCCTTGGAGCCGCCGCGTGAGCCGCCTTTGGGAGCAGAGGCGTTGTAGCCCCCGGCATCGTTGCTGCGCGCTACATGCGCCCGGAATTTCGGGCTCGACTTCGCGCCGCCGGGATTATAACCGGCACCCGAGCCGGCACCCTTCGAAGCGCCGTAGCTGAAGCCGTCAGTTTCCGCGCCTCTGGATACATTGGTGCTGTAGCCGCTGCTCGGCCCGCCTTGGGAGGCGTTGCCTCTGGAGGCCCCGCCCCGCGCAGCGCCGCCCTTGCCGCCGCGCCCGCCTGCGGCACCCGCACCCGCAGCATAACCGCTGGCTGCTGCGCTGTCACCACCGCTGGCGAAGGCGCCGTAGCCGCCGCCAGGTCTCGGCTTCTTCGCCGCGCCTTGCCCGGCGGAGTCGCCCTTCGGCGCCGCAGCCGCGCCTGCGCTGTACGCGCTGCGCTTGCCGCCTCCGGCCGCGTCCTTCCGGCTGCGGCCGCCGCTCTCCGCAGGCGCACCCCAGCCGCCTGCTTCCTTACCGCCTCCGGCCGCGCCTTTACGG
>NZ_JBHUKY010000007.1:0-120722 GCF_042684125.1 Paenibacillus rhizoplanae
TACCAAACAAGCGAGGTGTTTTTTGTCAATACGAGTGAATCTACTGAATTTCCCTTACGCGCTCAAGGGTTTAAGCCATTTTTCTAGGTGCGAAAGTTGAGTTATTAATTCTTGTAGTCAAATCAGCCAGATCTTCACTTGATATCAGTCCTGATAACTCATTGGGATTATATTTGATTAATAATTCCTCAATAGAATTTAAATTGCCGATAAAAACTATTTGGTGCGACAAAATTATTTCACCCATCGCCGTAGAAACTATAATATCCTCTAATATGCCTTCTTTTCGAACTGTCTCGAAATCATAGGATGTTCTGGCAAGGGCAAGTTGATCAGTTAAATTTTGTTCAAGATAATTATTGTAATTTCTATTCACTGCTTCAAATAACTCTTCATATTCCCAATCGTTCATAAAGTGCTACTCCTTTTTATACCTTCTGCAATTCTTTTCACAATCTCCTTATCCCAATCATCAAGATCAGCCATCAATTCCTCATATTTTCTTGTTGATTCCAGAGTATCCAAAGCAAACAGTGCAGCTATACTATAATGTCCTATAGTGTCAATTCCAAAAAGTTTATTTACATTTGGGTCTCTGAATTTGCTGATACAAGTAAGCTTAGAGATAATCTCTTCATTGCACAGCTTTCTGCTGATAATCTGACTTATTGCACTGACTAAAACCTGATTATGTTGAATATCTAAACAATTGACAATTTCTTGATCGTTTAATTTACCTTCTCTTATTTCTTTAGATAAAACTAAAGGCTTCACTTTACATCACCTCTAACTCGCGCCAATAATTTAGAGGATAAGCCGACGGACCAACCAGCATTTCACCTTGTCGGATATAAAAACTTCCCCCTCGTTCCAGCAATTTTATCATCGGCTCGTACAAATCCCTATATTCGTTCGCTTCATCAACACCCTCATCTACTAATGAACAAATTTCTAAATGGTAATAACATATTGCTTTTATGTACAAATTATTAATGTCTTCGAGAACTGGACAAGCTTTTATGATATCGATATGGATGCTTTTCTGAAGAACACTAGCAATGCGAATTAATGGGTAGTTATCAGTACTAATAGATAATGTATCTAGTACTACATTAATCCTTCTGAAATATTCACTAATTAATGCGTGATGCGATTCACAAAATTCATTTCCTGCCTTTTCAAAATCGATTAAGGATATACGGTTTACAGCATCATTGAGTAGTTCCCCCATCCAAGGTCACCTCTTCATATAACAATTTAATTCAGGATATATAATATCCATATTTTTCCTCAAATAATATCCAGAATATTCATTTTGCAATCTATACCGTTCATTTCTGTTTCAATTAGATTAAACTCAGATGTCATAATCCCAAAGGTACTATGCAATTTTTTATGCGCGCATATTCTTCGATAAATCTCTATTTTCTGTAGATCGTTAATTTTTTCTGCATCACCAGATTTTTTATTAACTGTTTTTATAATGGTTGTCCACCAGATCTCATCCCGAAAATCAGCTACACTAATAAAGACTTTACATGAAGAGTCTTCATAGCTTACTTGATTTATCCCGTCAGAAGCAATGGTGAAGTAATCGCGATAATCTTTAATCAAAATAATCCCTACCTTATATCAATATGATCAACATTCAGATTTCCCCTAAGTTTAGGCAGCTCTGTAGACCAAAAAATTCTACGAGGTTTCTATACATCAGGGACATTTTTCGTAAAAGCCGTTACTGCTCCGCTTGCACCATCTGTATACCTGCTCGATAATATGCTCCATAACTCCTTTACTTGAGATTCAGTCATACCTAATACTACATATCTGTAGTTCCCATTTGGAGGTTTTAAAATAATTCCAATTCATCCATCTTCCACCTCAAACTCATTCAAACCCTTCTATCTCAATAGGCTCCATGGTTATAAAATTGTCACACCATCCATTTAAGGGGATATGCACCCCATTTACTATATCTAAACTATTTATTTTAAGCACGAACATCCCTCCTCTTTCGAGTATTCTAATTAATGGATCATATATTCTTAAATACTCATATTTATCTGGATTTTTATCAGCATACCTAGCAAGATGTAAATAATACTGAACAATATTTTTCACATATGTATTCTCCCCTAAAAAATCCAACACTTCCAAGCTACAAAACTCCGAAATATCTATTTCGTCTTTGTCGCCTAATAGTTTTGCTATATTTGCAGCCAAAGGTTTTATCGGCCTAATCCCCTCCTCTTTAAAAAAACAAGCTAATCTCCGCAAAAATTCACAAGCCAAATCAGCTTCTACTTCTGGTGAATTGCTACCAGCCAAATCCCAGTTCATACTATTGATTCGTTCTTTTGCATCCATTAAATACATAGCTTAACCTCACTGTGAATAATCGGGATTTTTCGGAAAGATGGGGGTTCAACGAGCACTTTTAGCCACCTTATATTATTCAATATCCTGCAAAACCTTCTTAACATCCTTGTCTGCTAATTCTTGCTTTAAGGTTGTGGAGGAAATATCAATAATACTATTTAATTCACTTTGTATATCTACTCTAAGATAATTTTTTTCAAGAGAAAGAAGAGCAACTGTCAAATAAACAACTAGTTTTTCAACGTTACTCCTTACGATTCCACGATGATATTCAACAAGCAATTTTTCTGTTACTTGCGATAATGATAAGCCTTCCTCCAAAAACCCTTCAAAATCTTCAACAATAAACTGTTCAAGTTCCGTAAAATTACATAGTATTGGGGAGCACTCCCTCAATAATTTTTAAAGGTTTCGATCGTAGATACGCAATGGAGCTTTCTCTTATTGTTTTGATAAAATTAAAGGCTTCACTTAACTTCACCTCTAATCTAAAGGAACAAAATAAAAAGCAAGCCCTATATGATATTGTATATCCATAGTCGACCTGCTTTCCATAAAGGACTATCGAAATTGATTTTCAAAAAGTCACACTACAATACTATTCAAATAGTGAATTTTCTGCTAAGAGAACTTGCTATTTTAATTTCCACCATTATCATGGTCAATTCTATCTAAAGCTTCATCACTTATGTCTTGTGGAGGAATATCTCTCGTTATTGCTCCAGAGTTACGCGCCCATGCATGATTTCCACATACTAACTCATTATGATGATAACTAATTCTTCCCCCTCTCTCAAACAACTTAATAATTGGGTCATAAAGATCATGAAATTGTAGAGCGATAGGTACTTCGTTGTCCATTGCATATGACCATTCAAGGTAAAAATCGCAAAGATATTCTGTAGTCCAATCTAAGTTAACACTTATAAATCTACTATTTTCCTCTTTTATAGTCTCAGGCATGCTAAAATCAATGATCTCGGAAGCATTAAATATAGCACGTCTATTATTATCTTTGGAATTAAAATCCAAAAATATATTTCCTCTTCTTATAAATTCTGTCACTAAGATCACATGTGAAGGTTTATCTATGGAAACAAGATTCCAGTCAATATTTAATATTCTTTTTTTCGCTTGTTCAAAATTAGTTTTCAATTTTCCCACCTCAAAATCTTACTCTCGAGCATATCTTTAACTCTCAATCTTTGAATTATAATCAACGGGCAATTCTTTAAGGGAAATTAATACATTATTAATTCTTGTAGTCAAATCAGCAAGATTTTCACATGATATCAGTCCTGATAACTCATTGGGATTATATTTGATTAATAATTCCTCAATAGAATTTAAATTGCCGATAAAAACTTTTTGGTGCGACAAAATCATCTCACCCATCGCTGTAGAAACTATAATATTCTCTAATATCCCTTCCTTCCGAACGGTCTCAAAATCATATGATGTCCTTGCAAGGGCAAGTTGATCACTTAAATTCTTTTCAAGATAATTATTGTAATTTCTATTCATTGCTTCAAATAACTCTTCATATTCCCAATCATCCATAAAGTGCTACTCCTTCTTGCATCCCCAGATTATTAAGATAGTTATTCCGATCTTAGATAAGCTAAAACGAAAAAATATTTCTATAACGAACCTTAAATTCCACACTTTATTCCTTCCGCAATTCTTTTCACAATCTCCTTATCCCAGTCATCAAGAGAGACGAATATTGCAAAGACAGCAAGAATAGGTGGATTAGCTTTAAATCACAAATAAATTTTCGCAAGAAAATCTTGGAGGATTTTTTTTACGGGTACGTTAGCAGTGAGTAATAAATCGTTTACCCGTTTAAATAACTCTTGGTTATCCAATATCTTTTTTTTTACTATCTTGATCTGTGTAACTCCGCAGTGTATCAATGCATATCTCGAATAATTCCTCATCTTTTATACCGAGCAATGACATTAGAATATTAAGTTCATATACATTGCATTCATTATCCAAACAGTATGCTAATTTCCTCTGCCAATCTATTGGTTTACTAAGCACTTGATTAGACAATTCATCCCAATCCCTTGGATCAAAATCCGAGAGTATCTCGCTTGCAATGACACAGCCATCATCGTACCAAGAATCTACTGTTGTATCAGCAGATAAAAGGTTATCTAGTTCTTTGTACATTTTGATGCCTCCAATTTATTTATAGATTAAAAACCTGACGGGCGTGATGCGTTTATCTTGCGTGTTGGGTAACCGCTGGTAAGATTATCACCAACTTTGATTACATCAATTTCCACGCCATCTATAGTAGCCCTATGCCAAGTTGCTCCATCTCTTAATCTTGTAGATATAGCAGGAGTGTTACCAACATTCGTTAAGCTCATGATAATTTGTTCATCACTCCAAAAATCTGGAAACAAGGTACTCTTTTTAAGCTTGGAAAGATTTCCGTCAGGAAATTTCTTTGTAAAAACTACATTCTTGGTACCATCAGCATTAGTGGATAAAACTTCAACTGCGAAATTATCGTTAGCATTGTTAATGCTTGGCGAATGTCCTCCTATTAAATCATTTTTCGGAATCTTTCTTTGTCCTTCTAAAATCTTTTCTTTCATTCATGACTAATTAATGTTTTTAAAATCACACGACTACCACTGTCGGTAGCCCCTCTGACCCCAGGATTGAAATCATCCAGTACAGTCTTCATTCCACTTCTAATCTCTACCTCATCCAACGCTTTTATCTTACCAAAAGGACTTCCAGTTATTCCACTGTCAGGCTCTATTTGTCTGTTCTTTAGCATTCCGGTCTTCACATTAACGGTCCCCATCCCGAGGACTTCATTAATCCGGTCTGCACTAGCTACTCCACGCAAGGTAGACTCGAACTCGCTGGATAGATCACTGAGTACGAATTGCTGCTCGATTTGCATACCATAGAATTGGGCGGAGAGCACTTGCTCCAGTTGCGTCTTAGGCTGCGGTTTCTCTCCTGTGATTAGTTCAATGAACGGGTCCACCAGATATTTATCTATAAAATCCTTTTTGGCCGGCTGTCTCTCCCAATCTGCCAAATCTGGCTTGCCCTGTTCTGCTAGGACCTCTTGCCTTACCGAAGCCTTGTTCACGATGTCCCGCCAAACCTCCGCGCTTGGATTCATGAATAGAAGGTCGATACCTCCTGCATGAATAGCCTGCAACTGGCCTTTCGCCCACCCGCCTTTATCTCCAGGCTCCATGGCCATCCGCAGCAGCAGCAGATAGGATTCATTCTTCGGCAGCAGCACATTCCTTGTTAGGATGGAAGGATCATAGTCACATGCCTGAAGTACCGGTTGTTTGAAGTACATACTCAGGTCTTTCCCCACTTCATAGTACACTTTTTCCACACCCAGCGAAGCCAGCTTCTGGCGCGCTTCCTCCGCCTGCAGATGAACTGTGTCCATCTGTAAGCTTGTTCCCAAAGCTCTCGTAGACTTTATAAGCCATTTGTGCCTGCGCAATCTGATCGCGCGCTGTGAAGATATCCTTTAGCTTGCTCTCAGCAGCAATAGCTCCGAGGCTTCCCGGCCCTGAGTCTTGGATGGTCAGCCGCAGCTGCTTCACGACAGGATCGCTATCCAGCTCATCACGCCCCGGCAGGATATACAGGGCAATGGGCAGGTTATACTCTCCATACCAATGCTGAACACTACGAACAGCCGTGATTGGATCTACGACTGTCGGGATGTCTGTTGGACCCACCATGATACGGGATTTGTAGGGCAGGACTTCCAGGTTATAGCCTGCTCCAATGTTGGTTTTGCGCTTCAGATTTTGCGAATAGAATTTGATCCAAGGCTTCTTCTCCCGCTCCTCCTGAGTGATTATATAGTTATACTCATAGCTGGCTGAAGTGGATAGCTCACCATCCGCAATATTCCGCAAACCATCTGCCAGGCAGTAAGTACGGCTATAGCTAAGCTTGTCCTTGGAAGAGCCAACCCCAATCATCTTATTCTTCGACCCAGAAATGTCATAGTACAGATCTACAGGGGCCGCAGCACCTCCGGTCTTCGGGATGAAGTAGAAACTGGGTTCAATCCACCCCGGAATCTACCATACGTTATTATGAGAAGAATGGATTGCTGCAAACAACAAATGCCCATCAGCAGGATCAGGCAATACGTGGACTGGATGGCGGAAGGGGACCACACGATTACTCTGCGGCTCGCCATGTTTCAAGAACACAAACAGGCTGTACTGGTACAAATCGCGCTCATGACAGAAGCCTTGCAGGGCATTGATAAGAAAATAGAACGGTATACGAATTGAGTTTGCGACTCCAGCTCTCCGGGACCAGCGTTGAAGTCATCGAGGTGGCCCCGCCGGCCGTAAACACAGATCTCGGCGGATCAGGACTGCATATCCATGGCGAGCCGTTAGATGCATTCACGGACGGTATCTTCCAGGGACTCACTGAAGGACTCTTGGAGATCGGATACGGCACCTCTGTGGACCGTCTGCGCATGTCACGGGACCAGATCGACCAATATGCAGCCCAGATGTATGAGGCCACGAAGAGCTATATTGAATAAAAGATTTGAATCAAAACGCACTAAAGAGACCGTCTTAGGGTAGACCGTCTCTTTGGGCGTGAGCATAATATGATAGAACTCCGCTTACATCAGCTTCTTAATCTTCTCTACCGGTAACTCCACCGCTTTGGAGACCTCTTCCGGAGTGAATCCGTGAAGCAGTAACTTGCGGATAATCTCCGCCTGGCCTTTTTCTACTCCTTGTTCGATTCCTTGTTCTATGCCTTTCTCAATTCCCTGTTCTATGCCTTCAGCTATACCTTCTTCATATCCCCAACGCTTCCAGGCTGGCATGAGTTCCATAATCGCTTCACCCTCCTCCGGGTATTGTATCATCAATTCTTTTATAATCTCTTCATCCTGGACCCGGTCCGGCTGGAAATATAAATCCGCCACTGACATCACAAGTGCCAGCCGTCCTTGATCAAGCCGTGTCTTCAGCTTCATAAACATGCGCAGGAACTCCCGGCGCACATCTCTTGCTTCTCTTGTAGTATACCCCATCTTGGCTAGTAACGCAGCAGCTACTGCATTGTCTGAATCAATAAATCTTCGCCAGTTCTGTTTACGCAATTCTACCTTGAGAAACTGAAAGCGCAGGGAAAAACAACTCAATAAATTCCTGAAAAAACGTCTCCAGCAGCTTCTTAAAAGCCTCATCATGTGGTAAAGGTATTTTAGTCGCCTCCTGTTATATACTGCTTGTTTCTTGTGATTATATTCTATTTAAATGGAATATAATATAATAAAAAGCACACGTGTTCTCATTTCGATCGTAGAAAACTGCCTTACCCTCCGCTTTTCCTTGCTAAAAAAAAGAGCAACCCCGATTAAATGGGGCTGCCCTTGTCTGCTCAGAAGCTTTAGCTTTGTCTACTTATCCTACTCCTCACCCGCTTCAATAAGCTTATCCATGAGCCGGACGATCATCACTACGGCTTCAGCCCGGGAAGCAGAATCCTTCGGTTTGAAGGCGCCGTTGCCTTTCCCTGAGACAATCCCCGCATTAGCGAAGGCATTGATTGGCTCTGCCGCCCAGCTTGCCGGGAGGTCGGAGAATCGTGCCGGTGTGCCGGGAACATAGCTCGTAAGACGCGCCAGCATAGTCACAGCTTCCGCACGGGTGATCTCCTGCTTAGGGTGGAATGAACCATCGGTGTAGCCCTGAATTACACCATGCTGTTGAAGCGCTGCAAGTGCCATAGAAGCCCAATGCCCCTGCGTATCGGAGAATCCAGTCCCCTGTGAGCCGGTCAGGCCAAAAGCTTTTGTGAGCATTACAGCAAACTCAGCGCGTGTTACTTTGGCTTCAGGATGGAACGAACCATCCGCATACCCCGTTATCATCCCCATCCGGGCTGCACGTTCAATAAACGAGGCACTCCACAAAACAGCCGGTACGTCCTGGAAGGGAACAACAGCAGCCGTCCGGCCTTTTGCAACTATAGATTTAAGCGTATTTAAGTCCAAGCTGTCTTTAAGCACAGGCCTGGTTAAGGTTGGCTTCACGGGACCGGCAGTTGTAGCTGGTGTTGGTGTCGTCGTTGCTGTTGGTGTTGCTGTCGGTGTTACCGCCGGCTTTGGTGCTGGCGTTACTGCCGGTGTTCCTCCCGATTGTGACGTTGGCGTTGGTGTCGGCGTCGGCGTTGCCACCGGTACCGTTCCGCCCTCAACCACGATGGGAATCGCAATGGTTAAGCCGCCGAAGGAAGCAGTAATCGTTACCCCGTCCCCCGCTGCAATACCCGTAATGATCCCCTTGTCCGATACCGAGGCGACCGCAGGATCTGAAGTCGTCCAATGGACCTGATCTGTAACCACTGTACTTACTCCATTGTCATATACCGCAGTAATCACGGAAGCTGCTTGCTTGTTCACCTGTAAGATGTGTGTGCCAGGCTCGGCGGTCAGCTTCAGCAGCTTAGGCACCGTACCTTCTGTCTGAACCGTTACCGATAGCTTCACCGGCGGCAGGTTGCCGTAATTCGCCTGGATGGTCGCCTCGCCCACTTCAACGGCATGAATGATGCCCTCTGCGTCTACTGTAGCTGCCTGCTCATTAGAAGATGTCCATACCGCTTGATTCGTGACATCGGCAGTGGAGTTATCGCTATAGGTAGCTGTAAGCACCGTTGCGTGCTTATCGCCGACATTCAGCTTCAATTCAGCCGGGGCTACGGCCACGGAGGTCACTGTCCGCTCATCCTTTTTCACAATCGTATAGTTGTCAATTAATTCTGCGCTTTGCGTAGTGCGGGCTTGGATTACGATCTTATCATGGCTCACCTGAATGGCAGAATAGACCGGAACATCCTCATCAAACATGAAATCCAGATACTCGTATTTGCTTCCATCGTAGAACTTCCAGCCAGACGCCCCGCCGTCCAGATAGACCGTTCCTTGCTCTCCGTTCAGCAGTGGCTTGCCTTTGCTCATCGGATAGGTCCGCGCATATACATGGTCATGGCCTTCCAGCACCAGATCGACCTTCAATTCTTCGAGAATAGGGGCAAAATAAGTCTGGGTGTACTCAATCAGATTGCCGCGTCCATCTTCGGTATGATAAGCAGGTTTGTGGAACATGACAATCTTCCATTTTTTATTACTCGTTAAAAGATCCTCCCGCAGCCACTCCGCTTGCTTGCCCATCGTGACTTCGTCTGCTTCAGAGTTCAGCACCACGAAATGCACATCCCCTGAATCGAACGAATAGGCATACTCCTTCTGGAGCTCCGGCCCATTATTGGGAAGCCCCAAGCCTTTGGCGAAAATGTACTTTCCTCCCCCTTTTACATCATGATTCCCCATGGCATACGCTGAAGGAACAGAGGAGGTATAGATCGACGAGGCTTGCCAGAACTGGTTCCATTCATTCAAAACCGCCCCGTCATCGACCATATCACCGCCATGCATAACGAACTGGGTATCGGGATAATTAGTGAACGCATTCTTGATCAATTGTTGATAGGTCTCCAGCCCATTGTCCCCTTTGGTATGCGAATCGGTTACAAATACAAAGGAAACAGGCTTGTCCGGCGCAGCCTCCACCGTCTTGTAATTGGACCAATTACTCCAATGGCCTTCGTAGCCAACTCTGTAATGATAGCCCGTACCCGGCTCAAGACCCGTGACTAATGCGTTATGGAACTTGATTTCGCCCATAGGCCCCCCTGCAACCTCAGGAATGACCTCCACCTCGGAGAGCGCACGCTGCATGGCTGCTTTTGCCGGAGCATTCGCCAGGTCACTGTCCACCCAATCACTATCTTTCATGTACTGGATGTAAGCTTCTTGAACACTTGGCGCGCTCTGCCACCCTACACTCATCATCGTCTTCATATCTTCGGTCACAAAGGTCTGCACATATTGCGGATCTGCTCCGCCAAACGGAGCTACAACATTCATACTGATACTCTCGCTGGTCCCGCCATCCTTGACGGCCTGCACACTCCAAGTACCAATAGCAAGGTTCGTCAGGGGTGTATGGATCTCTCCCTTGGCGTCCGTCAAGCCTATTCCTGCGGTAAGATCACTCTGCTCCACATCTGCGGCTGAGATGTACCCCGCCTTGCTGCCATCCGGCAAATATACCTTGATGAATCCGGAAGCACTGCCTGCTGTGGCGAACATCCGCGCGTTTTTCTCAACATTAAGGAGCACTGCGGACGATGGATCGGCTTTGGCATATACTTTGGACCCATCGGCGATTACACGCACATAAGTCTGAGGACCGCTGGTATCGGTAAAATCAATCCCGGCTCCTTCCACCGGCGCTCCTGCGCGAGAGGTAACCGTGATGATATTCTGCGTGTGCAGGGCTGATCCCTTGATGCTGATCTTGTAAGGAAACCCGATCTTATAAGGAAGAGGGGAGGCTAAGGAACTAACTGGCGTCCCGCTTTCATACCCGAAACTGCCCTCCACCATGGCCATCTGCTTAGCCGTCTCGCCGCGTTCCATTTTCGCAGACCGGTTCACCTCAAAACCAATACTTGCCAGCGCATCCGCCTGATCCCCTTGCAGTCCCTCCGCACTGACTTCAACGTAGCCGCCTGTATTATCGAGGTGGGTCTGCACCTGGCTCAAGCCGGAGCGCGCAGTAATCACATTTGCCTGCAGTGTCTCTGGATCGAACTTGATTCTGGCATGGAAGCTCTTGGCTTCACCTACGTCCGCCACCTTCAGCTTCAGCCGGTAGGTCTCATTACTGACAGCCTCCTCCGGGGCTTCCAAGGTAAATCTGGCCCCATGCTCAATCTGAAAAGCATATTCTGCCGCGGCCGGATTGCCGGCCCTATCCTTCACTTCTGCCAGCACCTGATGGTAACCTCCAGCCAGCGGAAGCTCCGGGTGATAGGTAATCTGCTGAAGATTCAGATCGTAGGCATAAGTTGACGGTGCCGCAGCCTGACCATCCACCGTTAACCGGATGGAATCCGGATCAATGCCCGACTTGGCGTCCTCCGCTGATAGAATAAGGTCAGAGACAGGAGAGCTCAAGGTTTGATTAGGAGCCGGTGCCGCCGGAGTTAGCACAGGCACATCCATATCTTCATTAACCGGCTCATCATAGATCAGCCTGACGTCATCAATCCAAATGGAGCCTTTATTCTTTTTGCTCATTTGTCTTTCTTTCATCTGGAAGAAGAAGGCCAGAGTACCTGGCATGGTTAGATCTGACCCTATATCAGCCTCGACATACTTCCAGCCGCTCCAGTCGATCCCGGTCTCTTCACTCCTGATTTCATACGTTTTGGATTTGCCGGTGGAAGAAACGTAGAACTTGGAGGTGAGACCATGACCTTCCTGATTGGCGTATACCCACATCCCAATTCTTTTAGGGGTTCGGTTAGTCAATGGTAGCTGAGTCGCCGGACCCACGGCAACCTGAGAGGGGTTATCGGTTATGCCAATGAAGTCATAATCAATCCGCAGGGACTTCGCTCCGCTATGTACGTATTTCGGATTCGTCTCCAGCGCCAGACTGCCGCTATGAATGCGGGCACTGTCAAAGGTTAGATCCGCTAAGCTCACCTGTTCAAAATCCTCTACCTTCACAACCCCGCTAGTCTCCGCTGCCTCCCCAAACGCAGTCGGTAACGGAGATAGAGCAGGTGTAAGGTTGGGAAGCAGAACCGTCATAGCCAAGATCCCGCTCAATACTTTCTTTACAAATGGATGATTACTCACGAACCTTCACGCTCCTTGTTGTCTGTTCTAGTAGACAGCATAACGGCGTAATATGTTCGTAGAATCATCGCAATGTAAGCATATTAAATTTTATTGTATTAGACAGCTATTCCCTTAAGGTCCGGTGAGATCCATAGCTCAGCCCCGGTTGCCCGTTGAACCTCTTCCACCGTCAGACCCGGTGCGATTTCCATCAGCATCAGACCTTGGCCCGGGATCACCTCGATGACCGCCATTTCAGTGACAATCGTGTTTACGACATGAACCGCCGTCAGGGGCAGCTTGCAGTCTTTCATTATCTTCGGCTGCCCATCCTTGTTCACATGATCCATGGCGATAATGACCCGCTTGGCCCCGACTACCAGATCCATAGCTCCGCCCATGCCCGGCACCTTTTTCCCCGGAATCATCCAGCTTGCCAGATTACCCTGCTCATCGACTTCAAGCGCACCCAGCACGGTAATATCCACATGCCCTCCACGGATGATTGAGAAGGAGACCGCGCTGTCAAAATAGCAGGCTCCGGCCACCGTGGTTACATAGCTGCCGCCAGAATCGATACAGTCGATGTTCTCCTCTGACTTGGCCGCCTTGGGGCCTACTCCGAGAATTCCGTTCTCCGCCTGTAGCATAATCTGGACATGATCAGGAATATAATCGACTGCCAGGGTCGGCATACCTATCCCCAGATTCACCACATCGCCGTCCTTGAACTCCTGGGCGATTCTTCTCACAATGAATTCCCGGTTATTCATGCGTATTCCCCACCTTTACAATGGCATCAATCAAAATTCCCGGAACGTTGACATGATTGGGATCAATCTCCCCGAGCTTCACATAGTCATCTACCTCAGCTACTACATAATCTGCCGCCATCGCCATGACGAAATTGAAGTTTCGGGAAGAGCCGTCGATCACCAGATTCCCGGCCTCGTCTGCCTTATGGGCCCGGATTAGTGCCACATTTGCATGGAGTGGCAATTCAAGCAGATACTCTTTCCCTTCAATATCGAGCTTCCGTTTGCCTTCCTCTACAATCGTCCCTACTCCTACAGGAGTTAACACACCGCCCAGCCCGGCCCCTCCGGCCCGGATTTTCTCGGCTAACGTACCCTGCGGATAGAGATTCACCTCTGCTTCCTTGGTCATCAGCAGTCTTCCGGTTTCCGGGTTGGAGCCGATGTAGGAGGCATAGATCCGCTTGACCCGGCCGCTTTTGACCAGCTTGTAGATAGATAATTCCGGGGTGCCCGTATCATTGGAAATAAGCGTGAGCTGACCGGCTGACTGCGTCTCGACAAGCGCACGCACCAGCCCTTCGGGGTGGCCTCCAGCCAGAAAACCGCCGACCATCACGGTGTCTCCAGCCTTCACCCTCTTCACGGCATCTTCGGCGGAGATTAATTTGTTTATCATAGATTTCATGCTCCTTGTTCATTATTGGAGAAAAGCTGGCTACTGGATATAGTCATGAATGACTTGTCCATAGGGCAGTGTTAGATCAGCAATGAAATGCTTTCCCCCGAGGTACGCCTTCACCGGCAAATCGGCCACAGGAGCATTCACATGGGGGATCAGGCTTAAGCGGGCCGGCCCGGTCCAAGCGCCTTTTACGTGAACATCTTCAAGAGTGTAGGCAACCAGCTGCGCAATCTTAGGGGTCCCATCCACATCGGGAATGAGCTTTAGATTCACTTGGGTTTTGGCGATAGCTCTAGCTGTATCCTCTGTCACCAGCAGGTTATGCTTGTAGGGCATGGTTCCTACGGCCACCAGGACATCGTTATAACGCAACGTACCGGTTAGCGTCTCCGTGCCTGCAACGCTCAGGCAGGTAGAGGCCCACTTTTTGGGGAACCCCCAGATCTCCCGTCCTCCCAGAATGGCAGGCGCATTATCCAGATACATCTGGGCTACAAAATTGCAGGGCTCCCCCTCAAAGGTACACGGAATCACGATCCCGCTCTCCTCATAACTTCCCAGACCCGACGAATCGGGCATCTTAATCCATTCATAAGACACGGTATTGCTTCCATCTGGCTGCAAGGGTTCCGGGACCGCCTGTCTGATCGCCGCAGGGTCGGATTCATAAGTGATGACCATAAATTCACGGTCAATGAAGCGGTAAGGCGGACGCCCGTAACCCGGACTGGCCGCAGGCATGGATTGAAGCGATAGCACCTCTTTTGCATTCATAATGATCTTAAACTCCCTTTCTGTCAGAGTTGTGTTAATAGCGTGCGTTCTCAACCAGCATGGCAATGCCCATCCCCGTTCCGATGCACAAGCTGGCGATGCCGTAATGCTTAGAGCTTCGGACCATTTCATGGACCAGCGTAACAAGTATCCTGGCTCCGCTTGCCCCGACAGGATGTCCAATCGCAATCGCGCCCCCGTTGACATTCACCTTCTCCGGGTTAATCTCAAGCTCGTGCAATACCGCTATGGCCTGTGCCGCGAAGGCTTCATTAATCTCGAACAAATCGATGGCCTCAAGAGGGATGCCCTGGTCCTTAAGCAGGGATTTAATGGCTCTTACCGGACCCATTCCCATGTAGGCAGGATCAACGCCAACCAGTGAATACCCCTTAATATAGGCCAAAGGCTCTACCTCATGCTCCTTGCATTTGTCCTCCGACATCACCAGTACAGCCGCTGCTCCATCATTGATCCCCGAGGCATTTCCGGCAGTAACTGATCCGTTTTCCTTAAAAGCAGGCTTTAGATGAGCCAGCTTTTCTTTGCTGACCTCTCCTCTTACATGCTCGTCCTCCGCGAACCATACACTTTCCTTTCGGGTGGTGGTCATCACGGGCACAATTTGCTCTGCAAACACCTGCTTCCGTTTAGCTTCGGCGGCCTTGATCTGGCTGTCATAAGCAAATTCATCCTGCTCCAGTCGTGAAATATGATATTTCTCGGCAATGTTCTCGGCAGTAATACCCATATGATATTTATTAATAGGACAGGTCAGGCCATCAGCCACCACGGTATCTATCAGCTCGCTGTTCCCAAGCTTGTAGCCGTTTCTTGCATTCCTCAGCACATATGGGGCGTTCGACATACTCTCCATCCCCCCGGCCAGGAGGACACTCCCTTGTTCAGCCCGAATAGAGTTGTAAGCTAAAGCGACGGCATGAAGCCCTGAACCGCAAACGGTGTTGATCGTTGTTGCAGGGACTTCAATCGGGATACCGGCTTGCAGCGCCGCCTGTCTGGCAGGATTCTGGCCCTCGCCCGCCTGTAGAACATTGCCCAGATAGATTTGCTCCACAAGCCCAGGCTCTACATGGCTTTGCTGAAGACAGGCCGTCATCACATTCGCTCCTAATTCTGTAGCACTTAGTGTCGAAAGTCCGTTGTTAAATGAACCAACTGCAGTCCGTAATGGACTAACCAATGCAACTCTGTTCACAAAATCTCACATTCCTTTCTGATGGTATTGGACTTACGTGCGGGTATGATCACGATGTATGAGAGAGTATGCGTTACGGCTTAGATCGGCTTAATCAGCTTGATTAGCTTGATCGGCTCAGCCGTCTTGATCGCCTTCCTCCATCTGAATATTTGTCATTTATTTACATATTTAGTGTAAGCCTAAACTGCCTTTAACTCAATGTTGGTATTATTACATAATTTTACATTTGAATACCTCTAGGCCCTTGTACACTCGCCGAGCGAAGTCATGCTATCATTTCCTCTGATATTCTGGTTATTAATGGTTATTTCAGAAAAACGCATGAAAACATACCAAAAGAGTTCATATTTAAAACGCCTCCGACCCTTACTTGGGTCTGGAGGCGTTTTTTTGCAGCTCTCTTAGCATATTATTCCGTTATTTGGAGGAGCCCTGCTTACATCAGCTTCTTAATCTCGTCTACCGGTAACTCTACGGCTTTGGACACATCTTCCGGAGTAAATCCATGAAGCAGTAACTTACGGATAATCTCGGCTTGGCCCTTTTCTATTCCTTGTTCGATTCCTTCAGCTATACCTTCTTCGTATCCCCAACGCTTCCAGGCTGGCATGAGTTCCATAATCGCTTCACCCTCCTCCGGGTATTGTATCATTAATTCTTTTATAATCTCTTCATCCTGGGCCAGGTCCGGCTTAAAATATAAATCTGCCACTGACATAATCAGCGCCAACCGCCCTTGATCCAAGCGTGTCTTCAGCTTCATGAACATGCGCAGGAACTCCCGGCGCACTTCTCTTGCTTCTCTTGTAGTATACCCCATCTTGGCTAGTAACGCAGCAGCCACTGCATTGTCTGAATCAATAAATCTTCGCCAGTTCTGTTTACGCAATTCTACCTTGAGAAACTGAAAGCGCAGGATCTGATGCTCAGGAATAACCAACTCCAAGGTGTCCTGCTCTTCTCTGATCTCATCTGAAGTGAAGATGGCAATCGGAATAATCAGCTTATGCTCTTTACGGTAGCGTTCAAATAGACGGCTGAAGTAAATAAACATCCGTTCGTGAAACTTTGTGTCCCGATACGACTGCGGCTCCAGATGAATCAAAATATAACCGTCCAGTCCTTCATAGAATCCAGCTCAGGAAAAAACAACTCAATAAACTCCTGAAAGAACGTCTCCAGCAGCTTCTTAAAAGCTTCATCATGCGGTAAGGGTATTTTAGTCGCCTCCTGTTATATCTTGCTTGTTTCTTGTGAGCATATCCCATTTTAATGGATTTCAATATAACAAAAAGCACACATGTTCGCATTCAATGCAAAAAGAGCCCAGATGTTGCTCCTGTGGCTCTTCTTTTCAAACTATCTATTCAATTTGTGTATACATCATCCTCAAAACACCCGCTTCTTATCCTTCTCCTCAATCAAGATCTGCACCGATTCCTTGAACCGGATCGCATGAATGATCTCCCGCTCGCGCAGGAACTTAAGGCTGTCCTGCAGATCCACATCGTCGGTCATGTCAATCAGCCACTGGTATGTAGCCCGGGCCTTCTCCTCTGCCGCGATGTCCTCATAGAGGTCAGCGATCGGATCACCCTTGGCCTGGATATAGGATGCGGTCCAGGGCACACCGGCGGAGTTCTGGTAGAACAGTGCATGATCCCGTTGCGCATAGTTCGGGCCTAAGCCTGCGGCTTCCAGCTCCTGTACTGAGGCGTCCTTGGTCAGCTTGTAGATCATTGTGGCAATCATTTCCAAATGTGCGAATTCCTCAGTGGAAATATCCGTTAGTACACCAATTACCTTATCGGGTATAGCATACCGCTGGTTCATATAGCGCAGCGCCGCAGCCAGCTCGCCATCCGCACCGCCGTATTGCTCCATCAGATACCGGGCCATCCGCACATCACATTTGCCGACACGCACCGGGTATTGCAGCTTTTTCTCATAGATCCACATTCGTGAACTTCCCCCTCCTTAAGGCTATTTCATTCCCGGCTTCATGCCTTAGACTTGCCAAGGCCAGGGACTCTCGCTCCATTGCCATGGAGCCTTGGAATAGGCGCGGCCGAAATTCTGCAGAGGTCCGTACAGCTCCTGGAACTGGTTCGCCAACTTGGTGCGCTCATACGTCAGCTGATTGAACTGCTCGATTGCCTTGACATCCTGCGGATGAGTGTCCAGGAACAGATTCAGCTCTACCAGTGCAAAATCAAGCACCTGCAGCTGCTCCAGCATCTCGTAATAGCGGGGCTCGCAAGGATTAGCTTCCATAGCCTACCTCCCTCCTTTGAACTTAGATTCATAAGGGCTGTATAGCGATGGCCATAACGTTCCATGCTTGAGCGCTTCCGGCAGAGAGAACTGCGGGAGATTCGGGGGCTGAAACGTGACGAATTGGTTCGGCGGCACAACATACGTCTTGAACGGCACCGGCGGACAAGGATCAAACGGTCCCCTGTACGGTGTCCATACGCGGTCCTGGGAGTTCAATGATCATTCCTCCTCTTAAGGTTTTAACGGCATTGCCTGATGAATGTCCATATCTCTGATCGTTACCTTCGTAACTAACTTATGACGGTCCAAGGGTAGAAAAGAACAGCTGCCGAATAAAATCCCCCTCAGGTGCGCAGGCGAAACGCAACTTTTGCGGCAAACGAGTGGGAATAGTACAGCTATAAGCGCCGATAATCATCATTCCTGCGCAACAAAAAACAGGGTCCTCAAAAGCCCTGCTACCCGGCTTCTGAAGTACCCTGCTATCTTTAAAAGTGCATTCGCGGGGATATCCCGCATCCGCTTTACTTACTCCTTCTCCTCTTCTCCGCCTTCCGCATCCTCTTCAGGCTCAGGCGCGGGCTCGCGGTGGATGTTGATCCGGGTGATCCGCAGCCGGGTGGACTCCTCCACCTCGAAGGTGACATCGCCAACCACTACCTTTTTACCCTTGGACGGGTTGCCCTCCAGCTCCTTGAACAGCCACCCGCCGATGGAATCCACCTCGTCATCCTCAATCACGACGCCTGTGAGATCGTTGACGTCTTCAATCAGCATCCGGCCTTCCACGGAGATGTAATCCCCGTTACGCTCCACGCTGGGACGTTCATCCTCGAACTCGTCATGCAGATCGCCGACGATCTCTTCCAGAATCTCTTCAGCGGTCAGCAGCCCCGCAGTTCCGCCGTACTCATCTACGACCAGCGTCAGCTGGGCCTTATTCTTCTGCATCAGCCGCAGCGCATGGCTGATCTCCATCGATTCCGGCACGTTCAGAATCGGCCGGACCAGAGAAGTCAGATCATTCTGCTGCTCTGGCGGGGCGAACAGCAGATCTGTGATATGGATGAAGCCGATAATCCGGTCCTTATCTTCTAAGGCCACCGGATAACGCGAATGCTTCGTTTCCGTGATAATCCGCATATTCTCTTCCAGCGGAAGATTGCTGTACAGTACATCCATATCGGTACGCGGCAGCATAACTTCACGGGCCAGCAGGTCCGAGAATTCGAAGATGTTATCCATCAGCTTCATTTCATCCTGATCGATCACCCCGCTCTTCGCACTCTGATTCATCAGAATGCGAATTTCCTCCTCCGAATGGGCAGCCTCGGCTTCGCTGGCCGGCTCCACGCCAAACAGTCTTAATAGCGCGTTCGCCGACGCATTCAGCACCCAGATGAAGGGCAGAAACAGATTATAGAAGAACATCAGCGGAGCGGACAGCAGCAGTGCCGAGCCTTCTGTTTTTTGGATAGCCAGAGATTTCGGCGCGAGTTCCCCCAGCACAATATGTAAAAAGGTAATAATGGAAAAGCCAATGATCACAGATACCGTAGAGATTAACGTCTGATCTGTAACGCCTAGCTGGTACATCAGAGGTTCCACAAGCAGCTCAGAAATGGCCGGCTCTCCGACCCAGCCGAGTCCAAGCGAGGCGAGTGTAATCCCGAACTGGGTAGCTGACAGATACGAATCCAGCCGTTTGTTGACCTTCAATGCATATCCGGCCATTTTGTTACCTTCGCTGACGAGTTGGGTCAGACGAGACTGTCTGACCTTGACCAGCGAGAACTCCGCCGCAACGAAGATCCCATTTAATAATACGAGCACCAGAACGAGCAAAAGATTAAGCACTAATCTTCCTATGTCAAATTCCGTATGCACTATAATAACGCCCCATTTCTACAAAGTGATCGCTTTTCTTGTTTTGAAATCGACCCCAGGATAATACATATCGGCTACAAGCAGGTTAGGCCCGCAGCAGCCTGCTGCATCACAGTAACAGTTCACTTGCTGATTCAAGGGATGCTTAGTCTGCCACTCGGTGAAAATGTCATCCAGCTTCGAGCTGCTGATATTGCCAAAAGCGGATATGTCGGCAAAGTCCGTTACAAAGACATCACCCGTGAACAGGTTCACATTGACCCGGTTTCTTCCGTCCGGGTCATTGCGCAGTGTTACATTCTTCTCGCTGCGTAGTCTGTGCAGCAGCTTCTGGTCTTCCTCCACGAAGCTGCAGGCGAAGAACGGCAGCGTGCCGAACAGCATCCACATCTCCGGGTCACGATGATCAAGCAGGGAATGAATGGCAGTATTCATCTCCCGGAGCGACAGCACAGGCAGCTTCGAGGCGAAGCTGGATGCGTACATCGGGTGTACCTCATGCCGTCTTGCCCCCATGTCCCCGATCAGCCGGTGAATCTCGGGAAGCTTAGTATGTGTACGGTAGTTAATCATCGACTCGGCGGAGATCAACATCCCGTCACTGCTGAGGCGGCGCGAATTCTCCAGCATCGTGTCATACAGCCGGTAGGCGGCCTCCTTCGAGACCGGATGCCCGCTGTTGGCGAAGCCCACCTCATGGAAGTCATCGCCGTTCACATAATTGAACGAGATATGCATGACATCAAGATAAGGGAGCAGCTGCTCATAGCGGGAATACGGCATGGTCAGATTGGAGTTAATCTGTGTACGGATGCCCCGCTCCCGTGCATATTTCAGCAGCGGAACGATGGTATTCTCCACCGTTGCGGCACGGAACATCGGCTCCCCACCTGTAATGCTGATAGTCTGCAGATGCTCTACCTCCTCCAGACGCTTCAGCATATTGGTTAAAGGAAGCAATTCCCCCTCTTTCATCGTGAGGCTGTCGCCGACAGCACAATGCTCGCAGCGCATGTTGCATAGATTCGTAACCGTCATCTCCACACTGGTCAGCACATGCTGTCCGTACTCACGGAGCGAAGTAATCGGGTCCCACGGATCATACTCCGGCGACAGCTCTTTTACAGGGATTATAGATGATGGCTCTAATATACTCATTTCTTAATGCTCCTTTAATGCTTATTCCTTATTATTAACCCAAAACAAAAGAAAAAGAACGATAACTTATGCTATATCATACCACGACTACTCAAAAAAACAGCAAGGCGGAGAATACAGCTCCGCAATTTCTGCAGGGTGCCCATATTCTCTCCTCGCTGCACAGAACATCTATCCGGTACTTTTCACTACAGGTTCTCCCCCGTCCGTCACATCCACAATGACTACAGAAAGAGCTTTGCTGAGGTCACGCTCATAGGGGGTTACGGTTTCGCCTTCGGGTCCATTCAGCACCCGGACAACAGGCCGATGCGGCGTGCTGGGATCAATCTTGACCACCACACCGCTCTCGCCGGAGCTGAGCCTCACCGTAAGCCCCAGCGGATAGATGGCCACGCGGTCTCTGAATAACTCCAGCTGCTTCTGCTCGTACAGGGTTCCCGAACCGACATACAATGCTTCTACCGCCTGATGGGGCAGCATCGCTTTTTTGTAGATCCGGTTGGAGGTCATCGCATCATAGGAATCTGCTACGCCCAGCCATTTCGCATATTCATGGATCTGCGGACCCGTCAGGCCGCGCGGGTAGCCGGAACCATCAATCCGTTCATGATGCTGCAAGGCACAGTGAGCCGCCAGCAGAGGAATATTCGGTTCTTCCTTGAGGATACGGTATCCGATCTCGGTATGCGCCTGCATATGACGAAATTCCTCGTCGCTGAGCATGCCGGGCTTCTGTACAATTTTGACAGGAATCTGCGTCTTGCCGATATCGTGCAGCAGCGCACCGAGTCCGATGACCCGCAGCTCTTCTTTGCTGTAGCCATGGGCAATGCCCAGCACTAGCGTATACAAGCATACGTTCAGGGAATGGACATACAGGTAATTGTCAGCCGTGTGCATGTCAAGCAGCATGATCATCGGGTCCTCCTGCAGCGACATGTCGTCGAGGATCGAGTCCATGATCTTGGAGAATTTCTTGTCCAGATGATAAAAGCCTTTGGTAATCCCCGAGGCGCCCGACATCTGCTGGAACTGGTTCCGGATCACCTTGAGCGCCTGATTGCGCGTTTCATCCTGCAGCATTCCATGGATCACAATATCCTCCGTGAGCGAATCCTCAATATAGATATAGCCGATATCGATTCTGGCGAGCCGCCTGATCAAGGCATCGGTAAGCTCCACTCCGTCCGCAAGCAGAACCAGCCCTTCATCATTATATATTTTTTTACCCAGCTTCATTCCCGCCTGAAGCCGATTCATCGATACTAGACGCACCTTGGCTCACTCCTGCCTTTAACGGTAAAATTGCTTTTCTGTGATGCCAAGCTAAGAATCAACGCATAATAAACAGCCAGAAGACGGCTGCAAGGATAAAGCGGTAGATAGCAAAATGCGTCGGTCTGATCTTCTGGATCATTCTCATGAACAGAACCACCACCACATAGGCCACGATGAAGGAAATAATGAAGCCGATGACAAAATACCCGATCGTCTCACTTGTGAAATTCTTGTACGAATCCAGCAGCTCATACCCCGAGGCCGCGCACATAATGGGAATCGCGATGAGGAAGGAGAAGTCGGCTGAGGCCTTGTAGCTCACCCCGCTCAACATCCCTCCGGAAATGGTCGAGCCGGAGCGGGAGAATCCGGGCCACAGTACGGAAATAATCTGAAACAGTCCGATCGACAATGCCTGCCCGTAGGACAGATCATCCAGATCATGCGCCGTCACGCGGATCTTGCGTGTGTTGACCCATTCGGCAATGATCATCAGAATACCGCCTGCTACCAGCGCCCAGAGGACGGTGGATGCCCCGAAGAGGCTTTTGATAAAGTCCCTTGCAAAAAAAGCTACAGCGAGCGCAGGCACGATACCCAGCAGCACATGAATCAGGTTCAGACGCGATGCCGGCATTACGCCTCCTCTGTCTCTGCGGCCGAATCCGAGCAGGTTCACAATCCGCTGGCGGTAGACCAGCGCAATCGCCAGAATGGCCCCCAGCTGAATCACGATCTCATACGTCTTCATAATCGAATCCTGCTCGTTGAAGCCTAGTAGCTTAGTTGTTAAAATCATGTGTCCCGTCGAAGAAACCGGAATGAACTCCGTGATTCCTTCCACAATTGCCAGAATAATGGCTGTAATTGTATCCATATTACTCCTCCTGATCTAGTCAATGAAATCGGGTACAGCGGGTACTATCCATATTGATAAAACAGGGTGTGATCATCAGGTGGATTCCCTCTCCCAGCGAACAGCTTCACTCTCATCCAGACTCCCCGGCCGCTGAAGCTCCATCCGCAGCAGGTCGCGCAGGAAATGAGGCAGCAGATACACCGCCTCCCGGCCATTGGCTATACTCTCATAGCCCGTGCGGAAAGTAAACATGTCCAACGTACCCACACTATAAACCTTCGTATCCTCCAGCATCTCCCCGCCAGCAAAAATTGCAATACCGTTATCATAAGGCATGACCCTTGGATCGTACAAGATTTTTAATCCGTCCACGGCCAGAGTGCCCAGCACCTCTCCCCGGAAGCCGTATCCGTAGATGACCTTATTCCGGAACTCTGCCATCAGACTCTGTTCCAGTGCGGTGCGGATATCCTTGCCTGTGAGCTGTACAATACAAGGATTAATCGGTGAAGGACATAAGGCATGCAGCATGCCTGCGGTGATGTTGCCCTCCGGCAGCGGCCCGAGCAGCTGGCCTGTATTGACCAGCGAGATGGGGCTGCCTGTAAAGTGGCGGACCGCCTGTGCCAGCAGGTTGCCAAAAGGAGACTCCCCCTGCAGATCCAGCGGGAGCATGCGGTCGCTGATGGCAACCGTCTCCTGCAGGGCCTCCCGGGCGCGCTGTAGATGGATTGCTGCCGCCGGAGCAATCATCTCCTCTGTCAAGGCAGGACCGACTTCCGTGCAGCCTCCTTCTGCCAGGCGAAACGTTTCATCCGGCTGCTCCCGCTCGAAGACCACCCGTCCGGCGTACCGGCCGAATTTGCCGGCGCCGCAGACGGCTGTCCCGTTAATCATCTGCGGCTGCTCCAGCATATGGTGGGTGTGCCCGCCCAGAATGGCATGCACGCCTTCGAGCTTCTCTGCCAGCTTCTGGTCTGCGGGCAGCCCCAGATGAGACAGGATGATCACGATATCCACCTGCGGGGCAAGTAGCTGAACCTGCTCACGCAGCGCTTCTTCCGGGTCCAGCACATCCCAGCCAAGCAGGGAATAGAAGGAGGTGAACGCTGCCGTAGCACCGGTCAGCCCAATCTTGATTCCGTCCTTTTCCAGAATGGCATGGCGCTGCATCCAGTGCGGCGGCTCACCCGTTGCGGACTCCAGGAAATTACAGCATACTACAGGACACTGGATGCCTGTGAATATGGCTGAGAGCATCTCTTTGGAGAAGGTGAGGCCCTCGTTGTTACCGATGGTGACCGCATCGTATCCGGTCAGATTCATAATATCGATGTTGGCCTGTCCCATCGTGCCTTCCGTCTCGACAGCAGCGCGGTCCATATGATCGCCGATATCTAGCAGCAGCACCGGCTCCTCGCCTGCCGCAGTCTTCATGGCTGATATCACAGCCGCGAGCGGACTCATCATTTCAAAGTGGCTATGTATATCATTGGTATGAATAATGGTTAATCTTTGCGGCCCAGGCTTCATAAGCTGGCTTCCCTCCCACTTGTACAGCCGTTTATAGAGTAAGCGGCAGGCTTGTGCTGTTCTAGAGTTAGCATAACATTTTCAGACTCAATATGGTATATTGTAATCATTATTAGCTGTCCTTAGCTTAAGTCCAGAAAGGGTGAATGAAGCATGCATCTATCCATCCGGCTGTTCGCCGGGCTGGCCGAAATCATCGGCTCCTCTACGCTGGTCTTCCATGCCCACGAGTCCCCATTGACAGCCGGCAGATTGAAGGAACTCCTCTCCGCCTCCTATCCCGCTGCCGCGCCGCAGATCGCTGTATCCCTGGTTGCCGTTGATCAGGAATATGCGCCTGATGATACGGATATTACCGAAGGCTCCGAGGTGGCCTTCATTCCCCCCGTATCCGGCGGTTAACCTCACCGCTCTCCTTCCGCGAATCTGCACAGCTTCAGAGCAAGGTAGGACCAGCGGGTTGCACAATCCGCAAGCAACAATCAGTACTCTTACACCATTGAATATTGCGGCCTTTGTTGCTATGCTGTAAAAAATTGCTATAGTAAGGTGGCCTAGTCATTGAGAGTACACGTAATGGATCTAAAACCGGGTGATCATCTGCGGATGGATACCTTCAGTTCTCGCGGGCTGCATGTACTCCCTAAGGGATCACGGCTGCAAATGGAGGAAATCGCCAAGCTGATACAGCACGGCGTTGATTATGTGGATATTGACACGGTACAGGAAGAGCCCGCCCCTTCCAGCCGCACCTCAATCATTCAGGCCGCAACCAGCAGCTTCGATACCACGATTGACGGTTTTGAGTCTCTATATATGGAAGCGCTCAGCAAGGGCAGCTTCAATCAGTCCGTAGTGGATGATATTCTTCAGCCGACCTTATCCTCGCTAGACAAACACAAGGATGTTGTAACACTCCTGCTGCTGCTGGACCGGGAGGATAATTATACCTATAACCATTCCCTTCAGGTTGGCATGCTTTCGTATTATCTGGCTACGTGGCTCGGCTATTCCAAGGCAGAGTGTTATGAGATCGGGCGTGCGGGATACCTGATTGATATCGGCAAATGCCGCATCTCCCCTGCGATTCTTAACAAACCCGGCAAATTAACGCCTGCTGAATACGAAGAGATCAAATTACATACGGTATACGGGTACGAAATCATACAGAATTCCATGAATGATCCTTTCACAGCTCTGGTTGCCTTGCAGCATCATGAACGTGAGGACGGCTCCGGTTATCCCCGGCAGCTGACTAAGACAGATATTCACCCTTACGCCCAGATTGCAGCCGTTGCGGATATTTACAGTGCCATGACCACTAACCGGGTCTATCAGTCCAAGCAGGAGCTGATTTCCGTGCTGCGCGAGATCAACTCCCTCAGCTTCGGCAAGCTGAACGGCAAACCGGTCCAGGCCTTCATCAATCATCTGATGCCTAACTTCATCGGAAAGCGCGTCCTGCTGAGCACCGGTGATATGGGTGTCATCGTGATGAACAATCCGCTGGATGTCTTCCGTCCGCTTGTGCAGAGCGAAGGCAAGTTCCTTGACCTGTCACGCGAACGCAAAATTGCCGTCGTTGAGATTTATATGGAGTAGTGAGTAGCTTTACCTGAGCATTTTCCACACAAAAGGGCTGTCCCGAGTGAGCCATTAATTGGCCAAGCCGGGACAGCCCTTATTCGCGGGTAATATGACAGTAGTTATAACCCCAATAATTTTACCGGATGAGTGTGAGCAGCAGTTCGCCGCTAGGCACTTCCGTTCCTGTGCTCTTAAGCACATCGAGGTATTGTGCCGAGTTGGTCACAATCACCGGTGTCGCGGTTACAAATCCGGCTGCACGGATGGCTTCGAGGTCAAATTCAAGCAATAGCTGACCCTTGACCACCTTGTCGCCTTCCTTCACTTTTTTGGTAAAATGCTGACCCTTAAGCTTCACGGTATTAACACCGACATGAATCAGCAGCTCTGCGCCGCTATCCGATGTGATGCCTATGGCATGGCCTGTCGGGAATACAGTAGTTACCGTACCGTTCACAGGGCTGGTCAAGATGCCTGAAGAAGGCTCAATGACAATGCCCTTGCCCATAGCGCCGGAAGCAAAAGCTTCGTCAGGCAGGGTGTCGAGCGGCTGCAGCGTTCCGGCCAGCGGGCTTACAACCAGTTCTTTATCAATCAGCGTCGGTGTAGTCGTACCCGAGGTTCCGCCTGGGTTAACCGATGCCGCAGCATCTGTCTCAGGCTCCTTGAAGCCAAGAACTAACACCAGTACAGCAGACAGTACGAATGCTACAAGTATACCAATGACTACCCAGATGAATCCGGTGCCGAAATACGTTGGCAAGGCCAGCAGACCCGGCAGCGAGAAGGATAATGCTCTTGCGCCGCCTGTTGCAATAATTGCACCGCCGATAGCGCCGGAGATACAAGCGTAGATGAATGGTTTTTTTAGCTTCAGGGTCACTCCATAAATCGTTGGTTCCGTAATGCCGAAGACCGCCGACAGTGTGGAGGAACCAGCGAGCGCCTTAAGCTGCGGGTTCTTCGATTTCAGGAATACGCCGAAGACTGCCCCGGCCTGTGACAGCACTGCTGCACTGAGAATCGGCAGCATCGTATCGTGTCCAATTGTAGCAATGTTGCTGAGCATGATCGGCACGAAGCCCCAGTGTACCCCGAAGATTACGAATACCTGCCAGAACGCCCCGGCAATGGCTCCGGCCACAAGCGGACTGAGATTGTAGAGCCAGGTATAACCGGAAGCGAGTCCGTCACTGATCAGTGAACCTACAGGTCCGAAGGCCAGGAACGTAAGCGGAATAACAATGAGCAGTGCGAACATGGGAACCAGAATGTTCCGGACTGACTCATGAATGAAGGAACGGAACCATTTTTCCACATAGGATTGTACCCATACCGCCAGAATAATCGGGATTACACTGGAGGAATAGTTGATGAGTATAATCTTGATCCCCAGGAAGTGCAGCGGGTCTGGTGAGCCTACGGCCGCAACGACAGCGGGATAGATCAATGCTCCGGCGATAGCAATGGACACGAACTGATTCGCCTTGAATTTACGCGCTGCCGTAACAGCCAGGAATACAGGCAGGAAGTAGAACACGCTGTCAGCCGCCGCATTGAGAATCAGGTAAGTACCACTGGTGGCGTCAATCCACTTCAGGGACAGAATCAGAGCCAGCAATCCTTTGAGAATCCCTGCCCCGGCCAGTGCACCCAGAATCGGTGAGAAAATGCTCGAAATGATGTCCACCGCTTTGCCCAGAACCCCGGTGCTTTCCGAGCTCTCGTCGCTGCCGCTTTTCTCCGCATCCTGAAGTGAGGTTTCCTTCATAATCTGCTCGAATACCTGGCTGACATTGTTGCCGATGACCACCTGGAATTGCCCGCTGTTCTCCACTACTGTAATGACTCCCGGAGTTTTCTCCAGCGCTGCTTTATTGGCTTTGCTGTTATCCTTCAGCTTGAATCTTAAGCGTGTGGCACAATGGAAGACGGAATTCACATTCCCTTCTCCGCCAACGAGTGTAATGATTTGTTTGGATAAGTCTTTGTTACTCATGTGAGTTTGCTCCTTTTTGACAATCTGTATTATAAGCATCGCTGCAGAGGCGATTTGTGCCAGCAATGTTCTATCTTTCCCCTCTGCAAACAAGAAAAACCTGAACTCAAGGCAAAAGAGGCGTCCGTACACGCTATTTTGCCATCAGTTCAGGTTTTGCCTGCATTACCAGTTACACCCTGCCCGATGAAAATATGAAATTATAGAGGATGGTTGTTGATGTTACGCGTTACTCCAGACTATTGCGGTCCGTTACACGCTGGATGTGAATGGTCAGATAGACGTATTCATCCTTGCTTAGGCTCTGTCCATGGGTCTTCTCCAGATATTCATTGATCTTGCCCACGCATTCAAAAGCCTTGACATAGGTCTGCCTCACCTGGTTATACAGAAACTCCTCACCGCTGTTGTTCGTCTCCTTCTTCAAAATCCGCATGGAAAAATACTGCAGATGGGTCAGAAACCGCGAGTAATTCAGCGAATTCTCATCCAGTACCACCTTATAATGATAGGTAACGATGTTCAGAATATTCTGAACGATCTCCGTCATCTTAATGGTAGACCTTACCTCAGTGCCATCCATTCTGGCGTTGACCAGATGCAGGGCAATGAACCCGGCTTCATCTTCACCAAGCGCAAGACCCGTAGTCTCCTCAATCATCTTCAATGCATCCAGCCCGATCCCGAATTCCTTTTTGTAAAAACGTTTGATTTCAAACAGCATCGCATTCTTCAGCAAAATTCCCTTCTCGAAACGCTGCAGCGCGAAATGAATGTGATCCGTCAGCGTCAGATAGAGATTATCGCTTAGTTCCGTGCGCAGCACTTCATTGGCATAGGTTACGATTCCGCTCGCCAGCTCCAGATGAACCACCGGAATATCATTCAACAGCTCGGTCAGCCGGGCTGTGAATTCATTCTCGTTCAGCAGAAAAATCTTGTCCACCTTGGCAGGATCAACATAATCACCCGCAACCTTATTGAAGGAAATTCCTCTGCCCATCACAATAACTTCCTTGCCCTTCTGGTTCTTGGTCAGGAGCACATTATTGTTCAGCACCTTTTCGATAATCATCTCTATTTCACCCCCTGACGCTTAGTTTGTACAAAAAAAGCCTAAGTTGATCCCAATATCATTCATAAAATGATACTCGCATCAGCTTAGGCATTGCCCGCGTTACCGGTCACAATCCTGTATTACTGCTATTGTAGCATAAATAAAAGCGATTTCAAGAACTTTATTTATTCTAATGATTTGAATATTCAAATTAGACATCATTCTGGTTTGAAACCGCATCTTCAGGGTCACGCTAAAAGCAGACAGTAATACAAGGAGGAGATAATTATGCTTGCGGTTCATCAGCGCCTGGCTGAACTGTACACTCTGAGTCTGAAGCGGCCGCTGGCTCCGGCTGAACAAGACGAGCTTCAGCACTGTCTGCATATCAACACTGTCTATTGCTGGGAGATGGCACGCCTCCATATGGAAGGGCTGCTGGCAGCTGATACACAAGACACCGCCTGGCAGCAGGAGATTAGCGCACAACTATTGGAGGTCCGGGTAAGCGGCAGGTCCGGCAAACGGCCGGGGTAGCGCTTAAATAATAAAAAAAGAAGCAGCCCCTCCCTCACATCGGGGACAGGCTGCTGCATGTGCTTCTATAAGAAGCGGAACTGCGCTTCAATCAAACCGTTATAGATGCCGTCGTGCTTGGTAAGCTCGGCATGGTTGCCTTCTTCTTTGATCTCGCCATGATCCAGCACCACGATCTTATCCGCATGGCGGATGGTGGAGAGCCGGTGGGCAACGATGAAGGAGGTCCGGCCCTGAAGCAGCAGCTTCAGCGCTTCCTGAATCTTGATCTCCGTCTCGGTATCAATACTGGCTGTCGCTTCATCCAGGATCAGAATCCGCGGATCAGCCAGCAGCGCCCGGGCGAAGGACAGCAGTTGACGCTGCCCCATGGACAGTGCACTGCCGCGCTCCTCTACCTCGGTATCATAACCCCCTGGCAGCTTGGTGATGAAATCATGAGCATCTACGGCCTTGGCGACCTCTTCGATCTCTTCGTCGGTTGCATCCAGCCGCCCGAAGCGGATGTTGTCGCGGATCGTTCCCGAGAAGATGAAGGTATCCTGCAATACAATCCCGATCTGTTCGCGCAGACTCTGGAGAGTAACCTCGCGGATATCCCGGCCGTCAATCGTAATGTGACCGCTCTTAATATCATAGAACCGGCCAATCAGGTTGATGATTGTACTTTTGCCGGAGCCGGTATGTCCTACAAGGGCAATGGACTGGCCTGCTTTGACATCCAGATTGATGCCTTTGAGTGCCGCACGGCCCTTCTCATATTCAAACACTACATTATTAAAGTGAATATCCCCTTGAATCTTGGACAGCGGCGTTGCTCCCGGCTTATCCTGAACCGCAGGCTGCTCGTCGAGATACTCGAAGATCCGCTCTGAGGAAGCCATCGCAACCAGCAGCTGATTGTACATCTGTCCGAGCCGGTTGATCGGATCCCAGAAGTTGCTGACGTAACTGCTGAAGGCCACCAGATAACCAATGGTAAGCTCTCCCGATTGAATCAGGTAAGCCCCGAACCAGAAGAGGATCATCGTTCCGAAGCCGCCGGTAACTTCAATAATAGGGCCGAATCCCTGGTTCATAGCAGATGCTTTGTTCCAGGACTTCCGGCTGTCCATATTCATGGCATCGAAATAATGCATATTCTCTTCTTCCTGGGTGTAGGCCTGCGTGACGCGAATCCCTTGAATCGACTCGTTAAGATGGGAGTTGATCCGGGAATTCTTCATCCGCACATCCTGCCAGGCGATCCGGATTCTCTGCCGCAGCTTGGTGGAGATCAGGAACATAATAGGTACGGTGATCATTACCGCCAGCCCCAGCTTCCAGTTGATCAGCAGCAGAATAACCATGATGCCCAGCAGCTGCACACAGTCAATCATCAGATTGACTACCCCGTTCGTGAACAAATCCTGAAGCGAGTTAATATCATTCGTTACCCGGACCAGTACCGAGCCTGCAGGCCGTTTATCGAAGAAGTTGAAGGACAGCTTCTGGATATGCCGGAACAGGTCCGAGCGCAGGTCATAAATCACCCGCTGGCCGATCACATTCGTATATTTGATCCGGTATACGCCGGCGATCCATTGGATCAGATACAGGATGATCACACTTGCCGTTAACGTATAGAGCAGCGTCAAGCTGGTATTTCCGTCTTTTGGAGCAATCGCTTTATCAATCGCCATACTGGTCAGGAACGGAACTGTAAGCTTGGTAATGGTGCCCAGAATCATCATAATGGAGACAAGCGGCAGCATCTGCTTCGCGTATGGCTTCATATAACCGAACAAGCGGGTGAACTGCCTCCAGTCAAAAGCCTTGTCTATCACATCATCATCTTTATAGATAAACCGTTCTTCAAGCGTCTGTTCCTCTACTTTACTATTGTCGGTCTCTACTGCGCCCTCTGCGGTCTTCTTGGAGGTCTGAAGGTTCATGCCGGATCACCCGCCTCTCGTTCATTATCCCTGGCTAAATAATCGGCGTACTGAATCCGGTACACATCCTGATAAGGCCCCGGGACAGCGATCAGTTCCTGATGGGTGCCCTGCTGGACCATTTTCCCTTCATTCATCACAATGATCTGATCGGCATGACGCAGAGAAGATATACGGTGGGCAATAATCAGGGTCGTCCGTCCGCGCATAACCTCCTGGAATCCGGCCTGAATCTCATGCTCCGTCTCCATATCAACCGCACTGGTTGCATCATCCAGAATGAGAATCCGCGGATTCTTCAGCAGCGCGCGGGCAATGGCAATCCGCTGCTTCTGGCCGCCCGAGAGACCCATTCCCCGCTCACCGACTACGGTATCGTAGCCTTCCGGCATCTCCATAATGAAATCATGCGCCTTCGCCAGCTCGGCGGCACGGATGATCTCATCCATGCTGACATTTTTGAGTCCGTAGGATATATTATTGCGGATCGACGACGAGAACAGGAAGGTCTCCTGGAATACCGTCGATATCTGCGAGCGTAGACTGCGGACCTGGAATTCACGGATATCCACTCCGTCGAGCTTGATACTTCCTTGATTCACATCATAAGCCCGCATCATAAGCTGGGTGATGGTGGACTTCCCGGACCCTGTTCCGCCAAGGAATCCTATGACCGCACCGGGCTCGGCATGGAAATGAATATCCTTGACCGCCGGCATTTTGTTCCCGTAAGCGAAGGTGACATGGTCGAACTCCACCTCACCTTTCACTTCTGCCTGTACAAGCTCGCGGGCATTCTCTTGATCCCGGACATCGATTGTCTGATTCAGCACTTCCAGCACACGTTCACCAGAGGCTTTGGACTGGGTATAGTTGTTGATGTGGAACCCTAGTCCCCAGACCGGGCCGATGATGTACCAGATCAGGCTGAAGAACGCAACCAGCTCACCCAGCGACATCTGCTTGTTGATAACCAGCGTACCGCCGACACCCAGCAAGATCGCTACACTGACCGAAGCCAGCAGCTCCATGAACGGGAAGAATTTACTCCACAGCTCGGCTGCAAAAATCTGATTGTCTTTATAACGTTCATTACGGTGTGAGAATTTCTCAACTTCGTAGGCCTCTCTGGCAAACGATTTGACCGTTCTTACACCGGTGACATTCTCCTGTACTGCCGTTGTCAGGGAACTTAACGCCAGGCGCATCTCCTGAAAGGCCGGATGAATCTTGGATTCAAATCTGAGTGCTACTCCAGCCAGGAACGGCATAGTGATCAGAGTAACCAGCGTCAGCTGCCAGTTGATGGTAAACATCATAATGGAGCCGAACAGAACCATGAAAAACACGTTCAGCAATTGGGCAAATCCGAAGCCGATGAACATCCGGATTGCTTCCAAATCCCCGGTCAGCCGGGACATCAGGTCACCTGTCTTCGCCGTATCATAATACCGGAAGGACAGAAACTGCAGCTTCTCATAGCAGGCATTGCGCAGCCGGTAAGCCAGGAAATTCCCCAGCCGTCCGCCGAAAAATCCATGGGCAAACTGCAGGCACGCCTTGACAATAATGACAGCAAGCACACTGAGAGCGAGAACGGGCACCTCAGTAAACTTTAGGGGAATAATAACATCATCGATCAATCTCCTTAACAAATTGGGGGTAATAAGCCCCACTGCAGTTGCGGCCGCCAAACATACAATCGATAGAATCAAATAGTGCAGCTTCTCCCGATAAAAGCCCCGCAGTTGCCTGAGAACATCCATATCTCTCCTCCTTAAAGCTTTACGAAGTAAAGCTTGCTCCGTAAGCCTAAACTTGGCTTTACGAAGTACAGCTTACTTTGTAAGCATAAACTTAGTCCCATTCAGCAACCTTCCACATCTTAACCCACCTTTTTTTAACGCTTTCAATTTAGGGACTTTAAGCAGTTTATCATCCATAATTTAATGCGGCAAAGGGGATAAACCTCCGTTTTCCTCTCTTTTCGGAAAGAACAGGGCCTAAGCAGGCGGAAAAGGACGCCCTTCGTTTTAATTGCTGCTATTTCCTCGCAAATACTGCTCAATTAAGATATAGCAAGATTCAGCGCTTGCGAAGAGTCCTTAAGCCACCTGTATAAAGGAATATTATGTATAATAATCACAAGCTCCGTATAAAAAAACGTGCCCGCAGATCCTCGACCAGATTGCGTCAAGATTCTGTGGACACGCGCAGGATATTACTGGATGAATGGAATAAGCTTCAGGTTACCCGATGCTTCCTTCCATTTCGAACTTGATCAATCTGTTCATCTCAACCGCGTACTCCATCGGCAGCTCTTTGGTGAACGGTTCGATGAAGCCCATGATGATCATTTGGGTGGCCTCGGCTTCGGAGAGGCCGCGGCTCATGAGGTAGAAGAGCTGCTCTTCGGACACCTTGGAGACGGTAGCTTCATGCTCAAGCACAATGTTATCGTTCATGATCTCATTGTAAGGAATCGTGTCCGAGGTGGACTCGTTATCCAGAATGAGCGTATCGCATTTGATATTGGATTTCGCGCCTTCTGCCTTGCGGCCGAAGGAGGCGAGTCCACGGTAAGTGACCTTGCCGCCGTGCTTACTGATCGACTTAGACACAATCGTAGACGTAGTGTCCGGTGCCAGATGAATCATTTTGGCGCCGGCATCCTGATGCTGGTTCTTGCCCGCTACTGCGATGGACAATACTGATCCTTTAGCGCCGCGGCCTTTAAGAACCACCGCCGGATATTTCATCGTCAGCTTGGAGCCGATGTTGCCGTCTACCCATTCCATGGTGGCATTCTCTTCGGCAACCGCACGTTTGGTTACCAGGTTGTAGATATTCGGTGCCCAGTTCTGAATCGTTGTATAACGGACACGGGCATTCTTCATGCAGAGAATCTCAACCACTGCACTATGCAGAGAGTTCGTGCTGTAGATCGGGGCAGTACAGCCTTCAACGTAATGCACGAAGCTGTCTTCATCTGCCAGAATCAGCGTACGCTCGAATTGTCCCATGTTCTCAGAGTTGATGCGGAAGTAGGCCTGCAAAGGAACTTCACATTTCACGCCCTTCGGAACATAGATGAAGCTGCCCCCGGACCAGACGGCACTGTTAAGTGCGGCGAACTTGTTGTCAGCCGGCGGAATGATCGTACCGAAGAACTTCTTGAACAGCTCAGGATGATCACGCAGTGCAGAATCGGTATCCGTGAAGATTACACCCTGATCCTCAAGGTTCTTCTGCATACTGTGATAAACAACCTCAGATTCATACTGTGCAGAGACGCCGGCCAGGAACTTCTGCTCCGCTTCCGGAATCCCCAGCTTGTCGAAGGTCTCTTTGATCTCGGAAGGAACCTCTTCCCAAGTCTTGCCCTGCTTCTCTGAAGGTCTAACATAATATTGGATATCTTCGAAATCCAGATCATCCAGATTGCCGCCCCACTGTGGCATTGGCATCTTGCGGAACTGCTCCAGGGATTTCAGCCGGAATTCCAGCATCCATTCCGGTTCGTTTTTGATTGCGGAGATTTCCCGGACGATTTCTTCCGTGAGTCCTTTACCAGACTGAAATATCGACTTGTGCTCGTCACGGAATCCATACTGGTATTCCTCCATATCAGGCGCTTTCTTAGCCATGGTGTCAGCCTCCTCGTTTGTAATGTTATTGCTGAGCTTCTTTCGTATCTATACCTTTGCGAAGCGCGTTCCAGGCCAGAGTGGCACACTTGATCCGCGCAGGGAATTTGTTCACACCGGACAAGGCTTCAATATCTTCGTAGTCTCCGAAATCCGCTTCTTCACCCTTCATCAGAGAGGAGAAGCTGTCCGCCATCTCAAGCGCATGCGCTATCGTCTGGCCTTTGACCGCTTCCGTCATCATCGAAGCCGACGACATACTGATGGAACAGCCTTCGCCGCTGAAACGGGCATCCTGGACGACGCCGTCCTCCACCTTAAGCTGAAGCGTAATGCGGTCGCCGCAGGTAGGGTTGTTCAGCTCAATCTTCAGAGCGTCATCTTCAAATGAACCACGGTTCCGGGGATTTTTGTAATGATCCATAATTACGCGTCTATACAAGTCATCCAAGTTCATAGCTGAAGTACTCCTTTGCCTTGATTAAAGCTTGAACCAGCAAATCTACATCCTGTTCTGTATTGTACAGGTAGAAGCTGGCCCGGGCAGTGGAACTAACCTCCAGCCAGCGCATGAGCGGCTGGCAGCAGTGATGTCCCGCACGTACAGCAACGCCTTCGGCATCAAGTACTGTGGCTACATCATGCGGGTGGACATCCCCAAGGTTGAAGGTAACTACCCCCACCTGACGGTTGCGGGGACCGTAGATCGTCAGATCGCTGATCTCCGAGAGGCGCTGCTCCGCATAAGCGGCAAGCTGCATTTCATGGCGGTGGATCTCATCCATACCGACCTCCTGGAGAAAATCAATCGCTGCCCCTAAGCCGACGGCACCCGCAATAATCGGTGTTCCGCCTTCGAACTTCCACGGCAGCTCCTTCCAGGTGGACTCATACAGCCCGACATCATCGATCATCTCGCCACCGAATTCAACCGGCTCCATGGCTTCCAGCAGTGCCTTCTTGCCATAGAGCGCACCGATTCCGGTAGGTGCAAGCATCTTGTGCCCGGACAATGCGTAGAAATCGCAGTCCAGCTCCTGCATATCTACCTTCATATGCGGCGTACTCTGGGCCCCGTCCACAACGATTACCGCGCCGTGGCGGTGAGCAATCGCTGCAAGCTCTTTGATAGGATGGGTAACGCCCATGACATTGGATACATAGGCTATGGCTACAATCTTGGTCTGAGCCGTGATCGTCTGCTCGGCATCCTCCAGTGTGATCGTCCCGTCCTTCTGCAGCGGCAGGAATTTCAGGGTTGCCCCGGTGTTCTTGGCCAGCTGCTGCCAGGGAATGAAATTGCTGTGATGCTCCATTTGGGTAATCACAATCTCATCGCCTTCCCGCAGGACGGAAGGGCCGTAAGAGGAAGCTACAATATTCAGTGCGGTCGTTGTACCGCGTGTGAAGATAATCTCCTTGGTGCTGCGGGCATTGATGAAATTCTTCAGCTTCTCCCGTGCGCCTTCATAAGCATCGGTTGCCCGGCTTCCCAGGGTATGAACCCCGCGGTGCACGTTCGCATTATCCCATTCATAATAAGACTTGACCGCGTCAATGACTTGACGCGGCTTCTGGGAAGTTGCCGCACTGTCCAGGTAGACCAGCGGATGGCCGTTAATCTCCTGATTCAGTATGGGAAACTGCTCCCGGATTATGCTGCTAATCATTGGCCTAACTTCCTTTCCACAAGAGATTGGAGCTGATTGCGCAGTCCCTCCAGTGGAATTTGCGACACTACAGGAGCAAGGAAGCCGTAAATGATCAGTGTTTCTGCGTCATGCCGCGATATTCCCCGGGACATCAGGTAGTAGACTTGCTCGTAATTGACCTGTCCTACGGAAGCGGCATGGCCTGCGGTTACATCATCTTCATCTATAAGAAGAATCGGATTAGCGTCACCGCGTGCCTTAGGGCTTAGCATCAGAACCTTCTCCGTCTGCTGTCCGTCAGCTCTGGTGGCGCCTTTCTCGATCTTGGTGATTCCGTTAATAATCGAAGTCGCCGAATCCCGCATCACAGCACGGGTAATCATGTCACTTGGTGTGTTTCTGCCGAAGTGCTGGGCTTGAGTAGTATAGCTCAGCTTCTGCGAACCGGAGCCTACAGCGATTACCTTCGCATCCGAACTCGATCCGTTGCCCTTCAGGATCGACTTGGTGTCGCTGGCCGTATCACCATAGTTCATCTCACCGATAATCCATTCAATGGTGCCGTCATTCTCCACAACGGCGCGGCGGTAAGTCACATCCGTAGTATCCTGCCCCAGCTGATGTACAGTAGCGTATCTTACAGTGGCACCTGCACCTACGAATACTTCAACGGCGCCGTTATGCAGACCCGCTTCAGTCTTATGTGATACGTAGTTATCCACGTAGGTCAACGAACTGTTAGTATCGGCAACAATCAGAATATGCGGTACGAAGGCAGCTTCAGCGTCATCCGTGAGCAGGACCGCCTGCAGCGGAGACTCGATGACGACATTCTTCGGAACATAGAGGAATACCCCGCCGTTCCATAAGGCTGCATGCAGTGCTGCGATAGAATGCTCTTCAGGCAATACTGCCTTATGCAAATAACGCTGAACCAGGTCTCCATGCTCTCTGACTGCAGTCTGCAAATCGGTGAAAATCACGCCTTGCGCAGCCAGCTCCGGAGCCAGACGGGCATATACTGCCCCTGAATTCCGTTGAATAATCAGGCTGCCTTCTTCTTGCCCCTCAATCAGTCCCGCAATGGAAGCCGGCGCTTCGCTAAGTGATGCAAAAGCCGTACTTGTCTTAAATTCTCCATAGTTGTTGATATTCCAGCGGTCAATCCGTGTCTTCTCCAGCTTCGGCAGGTCAAGCCCTGCGGCAAGCTCCAGAGCCTTCAAACGGCTGTCCTTCAGCCAGCCCGGTTCGCCGCTGCTCTGCGACCATGCGCTGAGCTGCTGTGCATCCACGGGAAGAATGGTTTGCGTCGTCATAAGTGGTTTCCTCCTTCCAGCGTTTCTAAGCTTCTTGTCCTACAGTTTCGTCTTCGATGCCGAGTTCTTCCTTAATCCATTCATAACCATCTGCTTCCAGTCTGTGGGCCAGCTCAGGGCCGCCGGATTTGACAATCCGTCCCTGCATCATGACATGCACATAGTCAGGTTTGATGTAATTAAGCAAACGCTGATAGTGGGTAATAATCAGGAATCCGCGTTCCGGACTGCGCATGGTGTTCACACCATCGGCAACAATTTTGAGTGCGTCGATATCAAGGCCGGAGTCAATTTCGTCAAGAATGACGATCTTAGGGTCCAGCATCATCATTTGCAGAATTTCGTTACGTTTCTTCTCCCCGCCGGAGAAGCCCTCATTCAGATAACGGTGCAGGAATTCAGGGTTCATATCCAGTTCTTTCATCTTGGCTTCCATCTGGCGGATGAAGCGGATCAGTGAGATCTCACTGCCTTCTTCACGGCGCGAGTTAATCGCACTGCGCAGGAAGTCGGAGTTCGTCACTCCGCTGATTTCACTTGGATACTGCATGCCGAGGAACAGACCGGCGCGGGCACGCTCATCCACTGCCATCTCCAGCAGATCTTCACCTTCAAGCGTAGCTGTACCTTCTGTAACCACATACTTGGGATGACCCATCAGAGCTGAGGCCAGCGTACTTTTACCAGTACCGTTCGGTCCCATCACGGCGTGAATTTCCCCGCCCTTCATCTGAAGGTTGATCCCCTTCAGAATTTCTTTTCCTTCAATCGTCGCTTTCAGTCCCTCAATGACAAAATCTGCTGCCATAATTATTATTCCCTCCATTGATCGATTTGCGAAATCAGAAAGTTGTATTGTCACAGGTTAACCCTGATTACAAGCAATTAGATTTTATATCACATTATAATTATTATAAAGTGAATCAGGATGATTATCAATGATTCTCACTAATTTTATTACATCGGCCCTTTTTAATCAAATTAATAAATGGTTATCTTCACTGCGGGAGAACGAAACCCGGAATTTGAATATCGCATAGGTACCCCCGCTTCAAGCACTGCGACGATCCGTTCCAGCGGACGAAGCCCGAAGGACTCACACTGCTTCCGGTCATAGACCCATACCGGAATTCTGCGGCGTATGTGCCACCCTTCGGACTGGGCCAGCAGTTGAAAATTCTGTATCAAGCTGCACACCGCCGCATAATCCTCGTCCTGCTTGTGGGGATCCATCTCTTCTCTGGCTACGACCAGAAGGAACGGCGGTGAAGGTGCCTCTTCAGAGAACAGCAGTTTGCCTGTTGCCTCTGTCCTATCACCCGTCACATAGATGAACCGCCACGGTTCACGCATGCCGTCATTCGGCGCCCAGACCGCCTCGTTCAGCAGCCTCAGGACGTTGTACGCGGAGAAAGGGGTGGTGTCCGCAAGCTGGCTGCTGTCTTCACCGATGGTAGTCCAGCTCCGTTCTGGCGGTGTTCTTTTTCGTCCTCGCGGTGCTTTGTCGAAGTAGCCTATTTCCAAAATCCCGGCAAACCTCTCTCCTTCACGCCAACCGATGAGCTTATAGAACGATTCGCTCAGAATCATGGGGTCTGAGTACCACAGCATACCCAGTCCTTGTTCCCAGCCCAGCAGCTGAAAAGTCTGCATTATGCTGCAGACCGCGGCATAATTCTCGTCCCGCTCCCGCTCTGTGCCAGCGGACTCGGCAATGAAGATCACATGAGCGGGAGTCCCCGTGATTTGCTTTTTCAGAAGCTCTATCATTGGGGCAGGAAGGAGCTTCCCGAGACGGCTGCCCGTCACCTTCGCGGTCATGGATTCAGCCAGCTCTTCACGGGACTCAGGGGTGCCAAAGTAAAGACAGCGCCAGTGCGGCGTTCCTTCAGCCTCGTATAAGCCAGCTGCTTCGTTCAGCAGGGCAACGATCCGTTCTTGTTCAACCGGTGCAGCGCTGAATCTCCTAATAGTTCGCCGTTCTCTAACGGTAGTGAACACATCCTTCATCTTCATCCCCCCAAAATATCGTTTTGGTGTCCAATAATTAATATTGTTTACCAGTTAACTATATTTTGAATGAAATACGATGTCAAATGGTTTCATTTAATTTAAAACCAGTGTTCTATTATAAATAACTTGTCTGTACAGTTAGTTTACACGTTAATAATTTCGAGTTAGAATAAAGATACTTCTACAGAAAGGAGATGCTAAGCCCTATGCATTCTTCTGAAGGACTTAAGCGGCTGCTGTATGACCGGTTTCTCCACCTCTCCCATTTAGTTGAAGAGACCTTTGCAACCGAAATGGATGCATTTACGGATCTCACACAGAAGCACGGAATTACTCTCACTTCAACCAGCTTGACCAGTATTCATGTCATCGACTGTATCGGCAAGCACGAGCCTGTGAACAGCACTACCATTGCAGAGGCCATGAAATTGTCCAAGGCAAGCATCACTAAGATCAGCGCCAAGCTTCTCCAGGATGGCTGCATTAAGCGGAGCCGGATGAATGACAACAAGAAAGAAATCTACTTCAGCCTTACTCCTAAAGGCAGACAGCTCTTTGAACTCCACGCCCGGATGCACGAGAACCTGGAGCAGAAGTTCATCGAGAAAATGAGTGAATTCTCGGAACCGGAGATGCAGGCTTCACTGAAATTCATTCAAATGATGATTGATGAGAATACAACGCTTCACCTAACTCTTAGTGACTTCGAGTAGAAACGGCTACGCTGTCCTTTTAAAGGACGGCATTCGTTCCAAATGAAATCCTTATCATTGGAAAATAAATAAAGTCTCCCTCCAGGGAGACTTTATTCCTATAGTTGAAATTATTCTGCTAATTATCCGGCAATCAGCCCAGGAAAGCGCGCAGCATCCACTGGTTCTTCTCCAGGTCCGTACGGATCTTGATGAACAGGTCCGCTGTCGGCTGGTCGCTGATTTCTTCAGCCAGCTCGATGCCTTCTGTCAGTTCTTCCGCTACTGTAGCGAAATCCTCGATCAGCGCCTGAACCATACCGCGGGCATCTTCTTTGCCTGTAGCTTCCTGAATGGTAGAAAGCTCCAGATATTCTTTCATAGTTGCTGCAGGGCTGCCTTTGATACTCAGCAGGCGCTCAGCCACCTCGTCCATTTTGAGTGTAATATCATCGTACAGCTCTTCGAATTTCACATGCAGGGCGAAGAACTGCTCACCCTTCACATACCAGTGATAGTTATGCACTTTCACATACAATACGTTCAGGTTGGCAACCTGACGGTTAAGTACCTGTTCCAATGAAGCGGTGTTCACTTTGTTTGATGCTTTAGCCATGAGTTGATCCCTTCCTTATCCATGAATTTAGCCGGCTGCTTGTCCATTGTCCGGCCTTGCAGTTGTCTATTCTTCATTTACCCTTTTGCCTGGAGCGCGAAACAAGCTTGACGCCGGACAATCCTTGTTCCCCATCCGCCGATTGCAATCTTCTGCCCTAATCCGTAGGATGAACCAAGCGAGCGCCAGTTATGCTAAAATATACGGTTCAAAGGCAGAATAAAGTCAGGCAAGGGGCCAGGTGGCTCCTTGCCTGACATCTCAACCTCTATGCACTTACATCATTAGCAGCAGGGCCTCTGCACCGCTCATGCCCGGCACAATTCCCAGCTTCTCCGCTTCTATAGTTACAGACTCCAGCGGCGCGGCCAGTAGCTGAGGAAGCGTACGCACCCCGACAGCCCTTGCGGCAATAATCTGCCGGTCACTCAGCACTTCATTCAGCAGCCCTATATCCAGCGCTCCGCACATGATGTAACCCTTGCTTGTGCTGATGCTGAGCAGCGTAGTTTTGGGCAGCTTGACCTCCACACCTACAAGAACATGATCGCCCACCTGTACGGGCTCTAACGTTACCATTTTTGCAGCACCTCCCTTTTTCGCATTTACGTTGTAGGTTATGCTTCCGGTTCTGGCCGCGTGTGGACGATGGTCCTAGTTCCCGGATAAATAAGAGGGCCGTAAGTCCTTATTTCTATACAGGGGGGTATATAATTTCCGCTAATTAAATGATATAGTTTATATACTAATTTAATTAAAGAAATCGTGACTAACGATTACGCTGGGGGATTAATGGATAAGAAACTACAACACACCGACGGCAACTATCTTTTCAATGTCGACATCCTGATTAATGCCCGCACGAACCCGCTTGCGCTGCAGTTCCTGCTTGAAGTGTTGAATGCCAGCGACAAAGTCACTGATTTCAACATCAACTCCGGGCTGGAGCTTGGGAGAACCATTGACCATCTGCTGAAGTCGGCCAAGATGGCTCTGAAGAACGACACCTTCACACCTGCTCCGGTGGCGGTGAAATTGCCGGACAAGCCGGCAGACCCTCCAGCAGCCAAGCCTGCGGAGAAGCCTGTAGCGAAGAAGCCGCCAGCAGCACCCGTAGAAACACCCGCTGATGTATTCGGCAAAATCAGGCTATACATTCAGAATAACCAGCTGGTCCGACTGCGGGCGAACCGGCATGGCAAGCAGGTATCCATGCCCTGCCGTATTCTGAACTTTGACGAAACGGAGAATTCGCTGAGTGTATACCATGTGGACGAGAAGCAGGTCTACACCTTCATGCTTAATGAAATCGATGAATTCCTGTAAGACAAAGAAGCACCCGCTCCGGGTTCCCCGGGGCGGGTGCTTCTTTGTCTTAAGGTTATTGCGGCGAATCCACTACTCCTGCCGCATTTCACTTTTTGCGCGAGAATGCCTCCACAGCCAAGCAGATCCAGCCCGCAATGAAGCATACGCCACCCAGCGGAGTGATCGCTCCGAGAAGCTTGATACCGGAAATACTTAGGATGTACAAGCTGCCTGAGAACAGGATCACCCCGGCAATCATCAGCCGCCCTGCCCAGCGCAGACGTACACTTTCGCCCCACTGGCCTGCCGTCAGCCCGATAAGTATCAGCGCCAGCGCATGGAACATATGATACTGGACACCCGTCTCGTACACCTGCAGGTAGTGTTCACTGATTACTGGCTTCAGGATATGCGATCCGAACGCGCCGATGGCAACGGACAGCATCCCCAGCAAGGCTCCCCAGCCTATCAATCTTCGTTGCATGGATACACAGCTCCTTCCCTGAGTTGAACTTCTCCTATCTTAACGTATCTGCTCTGTCTATTGCCAGCCGCGGTCCTGCATAGCTTATGCCCTGAAGACTTGCATTTAGAGCCATGTTATGGAAAAGTAATAATAACCTATTACATCCCAAGGAGTGCAGCCCATGGACTATCATTCACCTCCCGAACAAGACACGAACCCCGATTATGTATACCAGGAGAACAAACGCGATTATAAGCACTCTGGTCCCGGTATCGCTTCGTTCGTAATCGCTCTGCTTACCTTGGTCTGCTACGCTATTACCTTCGTGTATGTAGGATCACAAGCGTCTTCGCTCATGAATGAGCATAATAAACTGATTGCCGATGCGGCAGAAACGATCATGTATCTGGGCTTGTCCGTGCTTATCCTTGTTGCGGTTAACGTCATCGGGGCGGTTACCGGCATTATCGGTCTGACCCTGCGCAAACGGCGCAAGGTATTCGCTGTCATCGGCACCATCATCAACGCCGGCTTCCTGCTCCTGTTCATGCTTCTCCTATCCGTTATTCTGGTGAATGCCGGAGCGTCCTGATAACTGTTGTACAGCAAACACAGCATATCCCTTGAACCGGGACATGCTGTGTTTTTCGTTGTGCAGACATTAATAAGCAGGATTGAACCTTAGATCTCGAATTCTTCGCTCGAATCGGACAGTCCGCCGTTTTGCACTCCTGAACCGTTGGCTACAGCAAGCACATACACCTTATATTTGGTGCCTTTGACAATCGGGTTACCGTTAGTATCCCTGGCTGCCGCGGCAATGGAGAGATTGCTTCCATTAGGGACGGCCGATCTGTAGTAGGAAGACTGCACACCAAGGGCTTCTGCAGTACCGAAGCTCTGCTTGGAAGGGACTACGAATACCCGGTATTCGGAGATATTCGACTCAAGGGCGGACTTGGTGAAGTTAACCACAACTTTGCCGTTATCCATACCGTAGGTCACATTCGTCACGGAGGTGACGGGAAACTTAGCCGATAAGGTAAGGGCTGCTGATCCTTCTGACAATACGTTAGTTCCCTGGTAACTGCCGTTTCGGACAGTCAATACATATACCCTGTAGCTGATTCCCGGCTTGATGGCTGTGCCGCGTACGTCTTTGGCTGAGGCATCAAGCACCTGATTGGTGCTGTCCCCGGATGTACCTGCGGTAGTATAATTCCCCGCATTATTCGCATCCGACAAGCTGAAGCTGTTGTAGTAGTTCATAGGCACAACCAAAATCCGGTAATGGCTGATGTAGGATTCATCTCCGGCATGATTGAACGATACTCTCAGATCACGGCCGTCTCCATAATCGTTCACATCACTCACACTCAGATTCGATATGGCACTGAGGCCGGAGGTATTCACCAGCGTAATCGCCGTTGAAGCCGCGGATAGCACATTCGAGCCTGAATTGTTCCAGTTACCTGCCGCGAGCACATACACTTTGTAGCTGGTTCCGTTCCTGATCAGGGACCCGCGCACATCTCTGCTGGAGGAGTTCAGAATCTGTTCGGTATACGTTCCTGATGTGTTTACCGCCGTATAATTCGCACTGGATACGTTATTCGCATCATTTAAGCTGAAGCTGCTGTAATAGTTCGTAGGCACAACCAAAATACGGTATTGGCTGATATTGGTCTCGTCTGAGGCATGGTTGAAGGTAACCTTCACATCCCGCCCGTCATTATAATCGTTCACATCGGTTACATTCAGGTTGGATACCCCTGCATTGGTGAGTGTAAGGGCCGTTGAAGCAGGTGACAGCACATTATTCGCTGCATTGCTGCTGTCAACCGCGAGTACATACACCCTGTAGCCAACGCCTGTCTTGATCAGCGCGCCATCTGTATCCCTGGAGCCGGAAGAGAGATTCATGCTGATGTTATTCCCCGTCTTGTTGATCTGCGTGTAATTGCTGCTGGAGACCGCATTGGCTCTGCCCAGGTCAAACACTGTGGAATTGGACGCTTTGACTACGAAAATCCGGTAAGAGCTTATCTTACTCTCATCGGCCAGCTTGTTGAAGCTGACGGAGAGATCGCGGCCGTCTCCGTAATCACTGGTATCCTTTGCCTGGACCGTGCCCAGTGCCGGAACCGTCTTGTTCTGCAGTGTAATGGGCGCAGACGCACTGGACAGGGCACTGGTATTATTGCCTTTGCCGAATGTTACTACGTATGCGGTATATCCCTGATTATTCTTAATCAGATCTCCGTCAATCGTTCTGGTGGCAGCGTTCAGCTTCACTACCGGGTTCGCTCCTGTTACCTGCGCAACGGAGTAGTTATATGAACCTACTGCCAGTGCAGACGACAGATTCAGTGTAGTGCCGTTCTTGACGATAAGCACACGGTAGTGATCCACCAGCGATTCATCTGCCGCACGGTTGAAGCTGACCTGCAAATCCCGTCCGTCCCCGTAATCACTGATATCCTGGGCAGCTACTCCTGATACCGGAGCTGCATTTCCCCCCACTGGAACCGGAGTGGTGATCGTTACAATCTGCGCAGCCGGATTCCAGCCGACCTCGCGGCCGAGCGCTTCACTTACGAACCGGGTAGGAACCATTGTGCGGCCCTTCAGATTCTGGCCCGGCACATCAAGGCTGACTGTCTTGTTGTTGATTGTGGCGATCTTGGAGCCAATCTTGAGCTCAATCGTTGTATCGTTCTGGGACGCTGTTACCGTCTGCGTCTTCTGATTCCACTTGATGTCGGCATTGAAGGCTTCGAAGATGGCCCGCAGCGGTACCAGGGTCCGTCCGTTCACCATCACCGGCGGCCGATCGGTGGACAAGGTCACTCCATCAATAATAATTCTGATGGGTTTAGCTGCTGCCTGGGCCGGAGCCTGAAACAACATGGGAATTACCAATAATCCTGCTACAATCGAAATCCATAACTTTTTCACAAGCTCACCCTCCCGGATAGGAAACATCTCTCATTTTTCTATCTCTTTGACGCAAGCTGGGCGGAAAAAGTTTCTCTCAAAACCGGTTACAAAAAAATAACCTTTGGAACCGGATTCAAAGACAGCAAAAAAGACTGCAACAGGAGGATACCCATGGGGTATTCCGCCATTGCAGTCCTGGTTCCGGGCATACTGCCTAATCAGTCCGCTTTGGTCAGACTGGACAATATCCGCTGAATCACGACAGGATCATTTCCGACTATTTTTTCCACATAGGTAAATACCACGGGATCATCCATCTCAAGCAGCTCCGGCGCATCCGCCGTGCCTGTACCGAGTTCAAAGGCCGTCGGCCCTTCTTCTGTCATAATCTCTACGGAATGGGTGTCCATCTGACCGACATAAGTGCCTGAGCCCTGAATCTTCTCTGACTCTGCGGCTGCGGAAGAACTAGGCTTCAGCACCGGACTGACGAGAGGTACCGCCGCCGTCTGTACAGGGATTCCCGGAGAGCTTGCTGCTGCTGAGGAAGATTCTCCAGGGGCTTCAGCCGGGCTGTTCCCGCCGCAAGCCGTTAGGCTGAGCATTAGTAGAGCCGTTGCTGCCATAGCGGGTACCGTACGTTGTAGTCTCATGATGTGTACCTCCTCTGTTTGTTGCGTGCTGCTTACCTTACCTAAGGATTACCCCGCAAGCCGGGTATTGTAAACTTGCCGTTACGGGCTGGGCATCAGCCGTACGCACAGAAGCGCCGGACTAATACAATAGTGAAGAGCCTTATTCAGCATTTGGAGGAGTGGTATCCTTGAGAATTGATATCGGCTGCGGCCCGGGCAAAGAATCCGGGTATCTGGGAATCGACCGTACACAGTACCCCGGAGTGGATATCGTCTGCGATATTTGCGAAGGAATCCCCCTGCCCGACAATACGGCCGAATTCGTGATGGCCAGCCGGATGATGCCTTATGTGAACGATCTGTTTGCAGCGATGTCAGAGATTTATAGAATAAGCACGCACCAAGCGGTTGTGTGTATTCTCGCACCCTATGCCCATAGCTTCCCGCATGCCTCCAACCCTATGTTTAAGCAAAAGTTCGATGAATATACCCCCCGGTATTTCACCGGCCGCTTCTTCCAGCCCTATCAGAGCCCGCTGTGCCCGGAGATCCCGGATTATCCCGCGCCGGTGCCACCGTTTGACTTCAGACTGCTACGGATGGAGCTGTTCTATCAATATCCCTTTGACGACAATCTGTATGATACGGAGGAGCTGGAGGTTCTGAGGATGCTGCAGTCCAATGTCATTCATGAAATTATGTATCACTTTGCCGTCATTAAGCGGGAGATTACCAATGAAGAACTGGAGGCGATGAGCCGAAGGGTGCTGCCTGAACCACGGGCACTACTAGAGCGCCGGCTTCGGCTGCAGAACAGGAAATATATGTTATAAAATTCGGAATGGACATACAAGATTGCCTAAAACGGAACATAGCCTAATACAGCACAAGCAAGATGGCATATCGGCCACACAGGAGCCGGTCTGCTTTTTTTTGGCTGTCAGAGCTTCTATTCAAAAGGAGGTGAAAATTATTCCTCTAGTCGTTCGGTCTACGGTTAATGCAACAGGCGCCATCACTTTCACAGGCAACACGCTTGGACTAAGCCGCTCTGAAATTGCCGGTGTACCGGGTACACAGGACAGTATCGGAGGCTTCTCTACGATCAATACAGCTTCTGTATACGGCACTTATCCTGCTGGCACTACCAGTCTATATCAGAGCAACAGTTCAGCAGCAATTCTAGTACTCCCTGCCGGAAGCACGGTTCTGTATGCCGAGTTAATCTGGGGCGGTTCTTATGTTAACGGCAACGTCAATCTCACTGCGGCAATCAACAACCCTGTATCCTTCACTACACCGCTCGGGAACATGGTCAGTGTAACCCCTGATTCAGCCACAGCCAATTCGGTGAATCTGGGCGGCGGGGCACTCGCGTATGTCCGTACCGCCAATGTCACCAGCATCATTCAAGCTTCCGGTGCCGGAACCTATGTCACTGGCGGTGTAGTCGGGACTATCGTAATTCCCGGTGATTCCACTGCCAACCATGCCGGCTGGACACTTGCCGTCATCTACCAGAATCCGTCGCTGCCCTTCCGCAACATGTCTCTGCGCGCAGGTGCTGTCCTTGTCCAAGCCTCCTCGGCGCCGGTGGTCACCGCCATTACCGGCTTCGCCACACCTGTTACCGGCGCGCTGGGCGGACGTATCCAGTTTAGCGCCCAGGAAGGAGATGCCGACCGCTCGGGCGACCAGGCGCTTTTCGGCCCTACCTCCACCACTCAAGCCGCCCTCTCCGGGCCTAACAATTTTGCGGGCAACTTCTTCGCCTCGCAGATTAACAATGATACCGGCAATCTGAATACGACCGGCACGTTCGGTACCCGCAACCAGACCAATGGCAGTCCGGGCTCCAACATTGTCGGCGGGCGGCAGGGCTGGGATATCACGAATGTGGATGTCTCTGCACGCCTGGTCAATAACCAGTCCTCTGCTCTCCTGACATTGACTACTTCAGGCGATGCGTATGTTGTTAACGCCAACGGACTGCAAATTGACATCAATGCACCCAAGATCTCCTTGACCAAAAGCGCAAATGTCGCCGGTACCATCGTTGGTGATCTGGTCACCTACACTGTAACAGTCAGCAATACCGGTACGGCAAGCGCAGCCAGTGTTGTATTGTCAGATATCTTACCGGCAGGTCTTACTTTTGTCACAGGAAGCGTGGTGGTAGCCGGTGTTGCCAGGCCGACTTATGATATAACCTCCGGCATCCCGCTGGGTTCACTTACTCTGGGCACTTCCATAACGGTGACTTATCAAGCCAGAGTCACTTCCTTGCCGAATCCGCAATTTGTGCCCAACACGGCTAACGCTGCCTTCACCTTCCAGAGTGTGGCCGGAGGCCCGATTGTCAGCGGAGTCATTCCATCCAATACACAATCGCTGCCGGTATATTCTCCCGTTCTCGGCATTGTCAAAAGCGCCGATACTACCAACGCAACCGTCGGAGACCAGGTTCTCTACACCCTGCAAATCTCCAACACCGGCAATATCGGCGCCACCACTACGCTTACAGATAACATTCCTGCCGGCAGCTCCTATATTCCGGGAAGCTTTACGGTAAACGGCACGCCTGTGGCGGGTAATCCCGCCGCCGGGATCGCCATCGGCACCATCGCAGCGGGAGGAAGCTCTACCGTTCAGTTCCGTGTACTGGTGAACAGTCTGCCTTCTCCCCCACAGCTGGTGGACCAGGCTACAGCCGCCTATACCTTCCAGGTTCCTGACGGGCGGACCGTGAACGGTACGGCTGCCTCCAATACGCTCACCATACCGGTCAGACTGCCGAATGTTGCCCTTGTCAAAAGCGCCAGCTTCCCGGATGTCGCCGTAGGCGATACCCTGCAGTATACGTCTGTGGTTACTAATAACGGAATCGTCGCCATCACGAACGTTGTGCTCTCTGATCCGATACCCGCAGGCAGCACTCTAGTGCCTGGAAGCGTGGTGGTGGCGGGAACCGCCCGGCCTGCCGCAGATCCGGCTTCGGGGATATCCGTGGGCACCATTGCCCCGGGGGCCAGCGTAACGGTAACCTTCCAGGTGAGTGTCACCTCTGTGCCGGGAAGCGGCCAGCTCGCCAACCAGTCATCGGTGTCGTACAGCTCGGGGGCATTCAATGCCCTTACGCAGTCCAATACCACCCTGACTCCTGTATATCAGCCGGTAATCGGCATCGTCAAAAGCGCAAGCCCCGGCAGTGCCACGGTTGGAGGGAATGTTCAATACACGCTACAGGTCCAGAACACCGGCAATCTCGCTGCAACGGTAACCTTAACCGACACGCTTCCGGCCGGGTCCGCCTTCGTCGCCGGAAGCGTCACAGTGAACGGCGTGGTCCGTCCGTCAGATTCTCCGGTGAGCGGAATCCCGCTCGGGTCCGTAGCACCGGGAGCCGCCTTGACCGTAACCTTCCTGACCACTGTCCAATCCCTTCCGTCACCGGCAACCTTGACGGACCAGGGCAGCAGCAGCTATACCTATCAGCTGCCCAGCGGACGCTCTCTGTCCGGCGGAAGTATCTCGAATACGGTCACTATTCCGGTATCCGCCCCCAACCTCACGATTCTCAAAAATGCCAATCTCACCTCAGTGGCTGTAGGCGAATATCTTACCTACACCGTCTCTGTATCCAACCCCAGCGGCGTAGCGGTTAACAATGTAGTGCTGTCTGATCCGGATCCGGCAGGCAGTGCCTTTGTAGCAGGAACTGTTACGGTGAACGGAACGGCCGTACCCTCTGCCAATCCAAATGCCGGGATTGCTCTCGGAACACTCGCTGCGGGCGCCACAAGCATCGTTGCCTTCCAGGTTAATGCGAACTCTATTCCAAGCCCGCCTCAACTGAGCAACCGGGCCAGCGCGTCCTTTACGTCAGGCTCATTCAGCGGAGCAGCCCTGTCCAATACAGTGTCTACCCCGGTCTTCATTCCAGTCATCGGACTTGTTAAAAGCTCAAGCCCTGCGCAGGCCTCTGTCGGCAGCTTGCTCTCCTTCTCCATTCTGGCCAGCAACACCGGCAATATCGCTGCGCTCCTGAATCTGACCGATGCCCTGCCGCCGCAGACGGTATTCGAGACCAACAGCGTAAGTATAGGCGGGACGCCGCTGCCGGGGTACAGCCCCTTAACCGGCATTCCGGTGGGGCCGCTTGCTCCCGGAGACAGCGTCGTCGTCAGCTTCCTTGTTACGGTTACTGCACTTCCCCCGAACCAGCAGTTGCCCAATACCGCAGCGGCTTCCTACACTTTTACCCTGCCGGATGGGCGTCAGCTGGGCGCTAATGCAGTGTCGAACACACTTACAGTTCCCGTCTCGGCACCGAATGTCAGTGTTGTCAAAAGCGTCAATGCCATTGATGCCGTGACTGGCGATATTCTTACCTTCACATCCGTGCTGACGAATAACAGCATTACTTCTGTCAGCAGCATCATTCTCAGCGATCCCTTGCCAGAGAATGCAGCGTTCCTTCCCGGAACCGTAATTGTCGGCGGCATCTCCCAGCCGTTGGCAGTTCCGTCCGCCGGTATCCCAATCGGCAGCCTGGGGCCTGGAGCCTCCGTTGCCGTCACATTCGAGGTGAGAATAACCATGCCGATTCCTTCACAGGTCAATAACCAGTCCACCGTCAGTTTCACCTCCGGGGTCTTCTCCGGCTCTTCATCGTCTAACGTTACCACCACACCGGTCACACAGCCGCAAATCTCCCTTGTCAAAAGCGCCAGTGACCTGAACGCCACAGTTGGCGATACGGTCATCTATACCGTTGTGGTCAGTAATACCGGTAACCTTGCCGCCAATGTTACGTTAACCGACAATATCCCGGCTGGTACTACCTTTGACCCTAACAGCGTCATTGTCGGCGGTTTTCCACAGCCAGGGGCTGCACCGGATACTGGAATCACGGTCGGAACTGTCGCTCCCGGGGCAAGTGTGTCTGTCAGCTTCACGGTCTTCATCTTGTCCCTGCCTTCACCGCAGCAGCTTGTCAATCAGGCAGCTTCTACCTATACTTTCACACCGCCTGACGGCCGGCTGCTCAGCGGCAGCGCCGTCTCCAATACGGTAACGATCGCTGTCTCCGCCCCCAATCTGGCGGTCGTGAAGAGTACGTCTTCCACCTCAGTGGCACTCGGCGATACCATTGCCTATTCCGTTAACATCACGAACAACGGAATAGACCCGGTTAATAATGTAGTGCTCAGTGATCCAACACCGGATGGGGCAGCCTTCGTGCCGGGCAGCGTATCTGTAAATGGCGTGCCGTTCCCCAATGCCCATCCTTCAACAGGGATCGCCATTGGCACACTGGCATCCGGCGCTTCCGCCGTAGTCTCCTACAGCGTTACGGTAACTTCGGTACCGGCAGACACCTCGATAGATAATCAGGCTACTGTAACCTATACCTCCGGTGTCTTTACAGGCTCCACCTTCTCCAATCCCGTGGCGGTGCCTGTCTTCCAGCCCAATATCGCTGCGGTCAAAACAGCCAATACCGCCAATGCAACAGTCGGTGATACCGTAACCTACACGATAACGGTCAACAATACAGGCAACTACGCAGCAATTCTGACCGTAACGGACAATATCCCTGCCGGGACTACCTTTGAGGAGAACAGTGTACTGATTAACGGGCTGCCTCTGCCGCAGGCGAGTCCCGCCACCGGAATTGCCGCCGGAACCATCGCCCCGGGTGCAAGCGTTGCTGTATCGTTCTCCGTAATCATCACTTCACTGCCTTCACCGCAAACGCTGGTGAATCAGGGAACCGTTGCCTACGGCTTCACCTTGCCTGACGGAAGAACCCTGGGAGGTTCAGTGCCCACCAACACCCTGACCATCCCCGTCTCGAATCCCAACCTGGCGGTTGTCAAAACCACCGCAACCACCGCAACCCATGTTGGGGATACCATTACGTATTCGGTAACGATGACCAATAACGGCATCACTACCGTTAACAATGTGGTGTTCACGGATGCACTGCCTGCCGGTACCGCCTTTGTTCCGGGCAGTGTGCTGGTAGACGGTGTTCCCCGTCCGGCAGCTTCGCCAGCTACCGGGGTGACGATTGGCAGTATCGCTCCGGGCGCTTCTGTCACTGTAGCATTCAACGTAACCGTTACGTCCCTCCCGGGTTCAGAAGTGCTTAACAATCAATCTTCGGTCAGCTTCACTTCCGGGGCCTTGTCCAGCGTGGCCTTTTCAAACATTGTGACCACTCCGGTCTTCCAGCCGATTATCGCTGCCGCCAAGAGCTCAAGCTCGGTAAATGCAACGGTCGGGGATACGATTACTTATACTGTCAATGTCACCAATTCAGGTAACTATGCGGCAACCGCCACTCTGACCGATACCATCCCCGCCGGTACAACGCTGGTTCCGAACAGTGTGTTGATTGGCGGCTTCCCGGCACCGGGCGCTGATCCCGCCTCAGGTGTCCCGCTGGGCTCGGTCGCTGCGGGTGCCACACTGCAAATCGTGTTCTCTGTTGTCATAGATACACTTCCTGCCAGCCAGCAGCTCAGCAACCAGGCGATCATCGCCTTTGCTTACACACTGCCGGACGGACGGACCTTCAACCAGTCGGCCAGCTCGAACATCAATCAGATTACCGTATCCTCGCCCAATGTACTGGTTGTCAAAAGCTCTACAGTAACCGATGCAGTCGTGGGAGATACCGTTCCATACAGCATAAGCGTTACCAACAGCGGCATAGCGCCGATCAATAATGTTGTACTGAGCGACCCGATTCCGGCCGGCTCTTCCTTTGTCCCCGGCAGCGTAGTCGTCGACGGCACTCCGCTGCCGGGGGCGAATCCTGCCAATGGTATTGCTCTGGGCACCGTGGCCCCGGGCGCATCGGTCCTGGTCACCTTCAACATTGTTGTCAACACGCTGCTTAATCCGGCCACGCTCAGCAACCAGGCTTCGGTGAGCTTCACCTCCGGTGCATTCTCCGGCGCCTCCTATTCCAATTCGCTGGTTACTCCGGTCTTCCAGCCGATTATCGGCATCTTGAAAAGTGCAGATACCGCCAATGCAACGGTGGGGGATACCGTCACTTATTCCCTCAGCGTGACCAATACAGGCAATCTTGCAGCCGTCGTCACCTTAACCGACTCTATCCCGGCGGGAGCAGTATTCATTCCGAACAGTGTACTGGTCAATGGCCAGCCCGTTCCGGGTGCAGATCCGACTACTGGTATCAATCTGGGGACCGTAGCAGCTGGCGCCACTGTCACGATGACCGTCACTCTGCAGGTTACGGTAGCTTCCCTGCCTTCGCCGCAGCAGCTCGTGAACCAGGCCTCCGCCACCTTCACCTACTCTCCGCCGGATGGCCGTCTGCTCTCAGGCTCTGCACTGTCCAACACGCTGGTCATTCCGGTCTCTTCCCCGGATGTAACAGCCGTCAAGAGCACTCCGGCCATTGATGCCGTAGTCGGCGACATCATTACCTATACCATCGTTGTGACGAACAATGGTATTGTTCCTGTCAACAACGTGGTGCTGGTTGACCCGATTCCGGCCGGCAGCCAATTCGTAGCAGGCAGTGTGACTGTGGACGGTGTTCCGCGTCCTGGTGCGAACCCGGCCTCCGGTGTAGTGATCGGAACCATTGCTCCGGGAGCTTCTTCTACGGTAACCTTCCAGGTTCAGGTCATTGTCATATGACAGACGGCTCACGGCTTCAGCCTGTCGTAAGCAATCAGTCCATGGTACGTTACAGCTCCGCAGAAGGGAATGACACTATTACCTATTCCAATACCGTCCATACGTCCGTTGTAGGTCCGGTTCTATCCCTGCTCAAACAAGCGGCTCCCTTGAGCGCCTCCCTGGGAGATACGCTGGTCTATACCGTTACTGCCAGGAATAGCGGCAATACACCGGCAGTGCTCACAATCATTGACGTTCTTCCCCCGGGAGTATCCTTCATAGCCAACAGTGTGCTTAGAGACGGAGTGCCCCTTCCGGGGGTTACTCCGTCTTCCGGCATCCCGTTGGGGACTCTTGTTCCGCATTCAGGGGTCACCATCGCTTTCCAGGTCATTATAGTCTCACTCCCGCCTTCGCTTGTCCTGGACAACAGAGCGGTTGGCACGTATTCCTTCACCACTCCGGAAGGGAGAACGGTGAGCTCGGATATCCGCTCCAATCCTGTCAGTGTCTCCCTTCTGTCCTACCAGTTGTCCACACTGCTCTCTGCCAGCACACCTACTACCTTCATTGGGGATGTCGTCACCTATACCCTTCAGCTCAGGAATGAAGGCACCCGGCCGCTGACCGCAGTCATTGCTACGCTTCCCGTTCCGGAAGGTACTTCCTTCCTTCCCGGAAGTGTTATCGCAGGCGGGATCTATCAGCCTGAGGCCGACCCGGCTTCAGGTGTCGGGCTTGGTTCGCTTCCTGGAGGGGCAGCCTCCGAGGTCTCCTACCGTGTCCGGGTGAGCTCGAGTCCTCCAGGCTCGGTGATTCCGGCGAACGCACAGATCTCTTATGAGGCCAACGACAACAGAACCTCCACCGCAAGCAACACGGTTCAGATTACGGTCATCCAGCCCGGATTATCGGTAAGGCTGAAGGTTGATCTCTACAGCGCGGCGCCCGGTGACAACTTGCGGTACGAGTTCACTGTACAGAATAGCGGTAATATGGCGGTGAACGCGCTGCTGACGGATGCCGTGCCGGCAGGCGTACTGTTCGTCTGGGACAGCGTCCGTATCGACGGGGTTCCCCAGAGAGGCGTCCGCCCCGGGAACGGAATTCCGCTGGGCACCTTACGGGCAGGCGCTGTTATGGCGGTAGATTTTCTCGTATCTATTCCAGGTGCCACCGATATCCGCCAGACGCCGGCCATTCAGAATCAGGGAGTGGTCCAGTATACATTCTCCCTGCCGGACGGACGCAATGTAGGGCAGGTCTCCCGCTCCAATGCGGTGACCACCTTACTGTTCACGCCCATCATCTCGATTCAGATTGAGGGAGAGCCGCCGGTGGTCGAGCCTGGCAGCATCGCGGAATTCAACATTTACGTGTCCAACAGCGGGAATTACCCGGCTGAGGTCTCGGTGATCCGAATTGTACCGCAGGGTACCGTCATTGATCCCGATATCGTTACGATAAGCGCCATCACTGTACCCGGTACGCCATACAGCGGAACAGTTGCTCTAGGAACGCTGGAAGCGGGGCAGACCGTCACACTCACTTATTTTATCAAAATAAATACGGATTATATGGGCAAGGATCTTCAAGGCTCTACGGCTGCCCTGTATCTATTTACCATCGACGGACGCCGGTACTCCGGTGAAGCCCGTTCCAACAGCTATAAGCTGCTCATTGAAGAAATCAGTGAATAATCCAGCTCACATATCCCCCATCTCCCTGAATATACTTTAGTTACAACCTGCTGCATCAGCCTTAGTCTCAATAGTGACAATACCGAATAATACAGTTCATGGGAGGTGGTCATCCTTGTCCCAGCCGTCCGGTCCATACGCTTTTGTCGTATCCAAAGAAGACTGGTCCCTTCACCGCAAAGGCCATCAGGATCAGGAGCGTCACCAGCAAAAGGTCAGAGAAGCCATCAAGGGCAATCTGCCCGATCTGGTTACTGAAGAGAACATTATTTTGTCGGGCGGCAAGCAGATTGTGAAGGTGCCGATCCGCAGTCTGGATGAATACCGGATTATCTATAATTTCCGCAAGCAGAAGCATGTCGGCCAGGGGGACGGGGAGAGCCAGGTGGGTGATGTCCTCGGGCGCGATTCCCAGTCGGCCCAGCCGGGCAAAGGAGATAAAGCGGGCGATCAGCCCGGCGCAGATACCGTTGAAGCCGAGGTAGATCTGGAGGATCTGGAGGATATTCTGTTCCAGGACATGGAGCTGCCCCATCTGAAGCCGAAGGATAAAGAAGAAATTGAGGTCAAATCCATTGTCTTCAACGATATCCGCAAAAAAGGCATGATGTCGAACATCGACAAAAAGCGTACGTTGCTTGAGAATCTGCGGCGCAATGCCAGCAGCGGCAATCCTGGAATACACAGCATCAGCCCCGATGATCTGCGTTACAAAACCTGGGATGACATCACGATCCCCCACTCGAACGCCGTGATTATTGCCATGATGGACACCTCGGGCTCCATGGGCACTTTTGAAAAATACTGCGCCCGCAGCTTCTTCTTCTGGATGACCCGCTTCCTACGCCGCCAGTATGAGAAGGTGGATATTGTGTTCCTGGCCCATCATACGGAAGCCAAGGAGGTCAGCGAGCATGATTTCTTCACCCGGGGCGAGAGCGGGGGGACGATCTGCTCCTCCGCGTACCAGAAAGCAATTGAGATCATCGACAGCCGCTATCCGCCTGCCAAATACAACATCTATCCCTTCCATTTCTCGGATGGCGATAATCTGACCTCCGACAATGAGCGCTGCGTCAAGCTGATCGGCGAGCTGCTGAAGCGCAGCAATATGTTCGGCTACGGTGAGGTGAACCAGTACAACCGCAGCAGCACCCTGATGTCCGCCTACCGCCACCTGAAGCAGGAGCAGTTCATGCATTATGTGATTAAGGATAAGAAGGAAGTGTATCTGGCGCTGAAGGCTTTTTTCGGTAAAAAGGCAATCGAAGCCTGAGCGAGTACAGCGCGCAGCTTCATAGTGTTAGAACGATCCCCTGCAAACCGTGCGAACGGCGGGCGGGGGATTTTTGGTGCGCGGAATCAGATATGGCTGCAAAAGCCTGTTGACTCTTATATCGTCAGCCGATATAATAAATGTATCGGTTGACGATATAACGATAGATGGTATAACGTCAGATGGTATAACGACGAGACACAAAGATGCGCGATAAGGAAGGTGATGGCATTGTCCGGCAACAATGAATACGGGGCGCTGACCGAAGGCGTCTATTATATCCTCTTGTCTCTGCTCACCCCGATGCACGGCTACGGCATTATGCAGAATGTGAAGCTGCTGAGCAATCAGCGTGTGGAGCTGGGGGCAGGCACGTTATATGGGGCGTTAAGTACGCTTGTGGAACGGGGCTGGATCGAGCTGCTGGCAGGCGGAGTAGATTCCCGCAAGAAGGAATACCAGATTACAGAGCTAGGCAAATTGATAGTCCAGAGTGAAATGACAAGGCTTGACGAGCTGCTCACAAATGGAAGAAAGCTACTGGGAGGCGAAGAGTAATGAGTCAGGTGGTGCGCAAATATTTTATTGATTTCGAGAAGGAAGAGGCATGGCTGAATGAGATGTCGGCCAAGGGGCTCGCACTCGTTGAATATTCTTGGGCCCGTTATGTGTTCGAGGAGAGTGCCAAGGGGGAGTATATTTACCGGCTTGAGCTGCTTGAGAAGGACCCGAAGGAGGAGTCCGACTATCTGCAATTTATGGAGGAGACCGGAGCGGAGCGTGTGCCTGCCGGAGCCCCTGCAAAGGCCAAGCGTACATTGATCAACCAGCGCTGGGTGATCTTTAGAAGGAAGGCCTCGGAAGGCCCCTTCCAGATCTATTCCGATGCAGATTCCAAAATCAAACACTATCAGCGAATCTACAAAGTCTATCTGTCCCTCGCATTCCTTGAGCTGATCATCGGCTCCTTAAATATCATGCTGATTATGCTCAATACTTCCTCTAACATCTACAAAATCAACCTTACCGTGGGAGTGTCCGTTGTGATTCTGGGCCTGTTCTTCGTGTGGCTCAGCCTGCCGGTCCGCCGCAAGATCCTCCGGCTGCAGCAGGAGAAGCTGATTCGGGAGTGAGAGGATGCGCAGAATAACTACTTGATAACCTCCCTACCGAGTGCAACTTCTTCATTTGAATCAAAATACCATCTATCCTCATTTTTAACTACAGAAGTAAGTGAGTAGAGCCGCTCCTTAAACTTCGATGGATCGTTGTTAGCTTGAAGTGTACAGACCCAATAAACAACTGCTTGATTTGCCGAATAAGAGACAATGACAGCCTGTTCTTCAGTATATTCCAGATCAAACTTTCGAGTAGACCATTCCCGGAGATCCCTGAGACCCTGCTCGTAGTCGGCCGTTAGGTTGGCAGGGTCTTGCAGCGCCAGTTCCGCATCCACATCTTTATCATTTATAGCTTTAGAATAAGCAGCGAGCAACTCACGAATGGCCATTTTATCTGCGGCCGGAACGCTTACCTCTTTATTTATCAATGAAGTATAGTTTAGATATTCTGTATTATTGATTTCTATATTATGTATCATCCAACTGGCATCGGGCTTATGCTCCATTTCCAATGTTACATGCTCAACACGGTCCAGAAGTTCAGTTTCTGTCTTACGAAAGGAGACATCAGCAAGCATTACTGTATACTCTCCCCACGATTTCATTTCAAGCATGTCGATCGACTTAAAGCCATCCAGAGTCTGATAATGGGCTTTAATTAGTGCCTGCATTTTTTTCAGGTCCACCTTTTTAGGCTTGCCTTGCAGATCCTTGTATACTTTAACTATTTTGTTCGTCTTATCATAGTCAGCACTAATATAGTCAGTCTCACTATACAACGAGAGCGCAACCAGGGCATCCGCGCCCGAACCAATAACCATCGGAATGTTCGAATCATAGGTGTACAGAGAACCATTTACGATTGTTTTTTCCGTTTTGAGATCAACTTTAAAGGAAGCATCCTCTGAGGTAGCTGTAATCTGCTTGCCCGCAGCATCATACTTGAATTTAAAGCCCAAAGCCTGCACCACACTGCGGAATTCAACATACACACTTCCTCCTTGAATCACCGAAGCCGCACGAGGATGGATTTCCTTATTTTGCACATATACACGAATTCCCTTTGCAGTCTCACTTGCTGTTGCTGCGGATACTGTATTAGCGGTCATCGCAACGCCCAGCAGAGTAATCAGCAGGAGGTACAGCACATTTGCCATATGTATTTTCTTCTTCAAATTCCTTATTCCCCTTCGACAGATGATTTTATATATCTATCTAACGATTATAGGGAATTAAGTGGAAAATCAGCATCTGCTATCGCCGATTTTGCTGCTACCGGGAGATATGTAAACATTTAAGTGTTGTTTTTCCAACTCTTGTCGGAATATCGTCCATTCGTTCGTTAGCAAGTGCCTAAAATCCACCTATTTCCCCGATCATGGCAAGAAGAGCGGTTTTTCGCGTACATCCGGTCCACACGCCTGCTCCCCAGCATATTGTATTCGGTTTTTCGCTTACACCCGGTCCACGTGTACTCACGCCAAACCTACACCTATACAAACTATACAAAAATTAAGCCCCTCCCTTCCGGGAGAGGCTCATGGCATGATTATTTTGCTTCGTTAGGCTTATGCTAGGCTCCGCTTACTGCACCTTCTCACGATCCTTACCCTTATCAGACTCCCCGGCGTTCTTGTTCGCGGCCTCGCGGTCCTGCATCATCTCGTCTACTGACTTCACCTTGAGACGGGCGGCGCCTTCGTTGCCGGCATTCGTCGGGATCAGATCACCGGAGGCGAGCCGTTCCTTCGCTTCAGCAATCGCTGCGCTGTACTGCGGCAGCCACTGTTCCCCAGCCACCAGCATCTCGTCAACCATCTGCCAGATCTCCTTCGGATTGCAGACGGCGCCGACCAGCGGGTCCATCATGAATGCCTGGCGCAGCAGCTTGTCGTCGCCATGCACAGCCGCTTCCACCGCCAGGCGCTGCACGGAGATGCTAACGTTGCAGACTGCCGCCAGGCCGAGCGGCAGGTCGCCGACCAGCGGCATCGAGATGCCGTTGCGGTCTACGTAGCCCGGCGCTTCAATAATGGCATCATCCGGCAGATTGGAGATCACGCCGTTATTCACCATGTTGAAGTGGCCTCTGTACACGCGTCCTGTCTCCAGCCCTTCGATGATAAACGAGCCATGCTCCTCGCCCCGCTTCTCCGGGATGTACTCCAGCGCCGGGTCCTTCATCCAGTTCGGGAAGTCCGTCTCGAACCAGTTGCGGCCTTCCGTGCAGACCCGCAGGTAGCCGCCCGTCTCCCCATTAATCCACACGCCCAGATCGATCCAATCCATGATCTCGCTCGGGCGCTTGCGGTACCAAGGTACATATTCGCTCAGGTGACCATTCGATTCCGTGCTGTAATAGCCGAAGCGGCGGAGCATATCGATCCGTACCTTCTCGGTGCGGCTGTATTCGGGATGCTGCTCGAAGGCCTCCAGCAGACCCGCCGTCAGATCCTTGCCTTCATGCTTCGCAGAAATGTACCAGGTCTGGTGATTGATCCCGGCACAGATAATGTCCACCTGCGACTTCTCCAGACCGTACACCTGGGCGATCTGCTGATGACCATGCTGTACGCCATGACAGAGTCCGATCGTCCGCACACCGCCGTATTTATTGCAGGCCCAGGTCAGCATAGCCATCGGATTCGAGTAATTCAGCAGCAATACATCCGGTGCAGCTGTCTCACGGATATCACGGCAGATCTCCAGCATCTCCGCGATCCCGCGCTGCCCGTACATAATCCCGCCTGCGCACAGCGTATCTCCCACACACTGATCCACGCCATACTTCAGCGGAATATCCACATCGGTAGCGAAGGCCTCCAGGCCCCCCATACGGATAGTACAAAATACGTACTTGGCATCTTCGAGCGCTTCCCTGCGGTCCGTGGTGGAAGAGATGGTGATATTCAGACCATTCTCCTTAATATCCCGCTGGCATAGCTCGGTGACCATGTCCAGGTTATGGCTGTTTATATCCATGAACGAAACTTCGATATTACGGAATTCCGGCACAGTCAGCAGGTCGCGCAGCAGTCCGCGGGTGAACCCGATACTGCCCGCCCCGATAAAGGTTACTTTAAAAGACATCGTTATCATCCTCCGGCAATGAATTGTTGATTCCTGTCCATTGTAACAAGGAGGCTGCCGGAAGCGTAACCAATATCATGACCATTTTGCCGCTATAGTGTCAACAATCCTAACTTTGTGCACACCATCCCCATCCCGGATTGAACATGAAGCTATTCTTCACTCCAGTAATGGCGATCAACAGAGTTGCGGTATTCGATAGGAGTACAGCCGGAATATTTCTTGAATAGCAGATGAAAATACTGCCTGCTGCTGATCCCCACATAGTCGGCAATCTCCGCTACCGGAATTTCGCCCTGTCCCAGGAGCATGCGGGCCTTCTCCATACGCAGCTGGTTCAAGTAGTCAGTCAGGGTCTGCCCTGTGTGCGTCCTGAAGATGCGGTGCAGATAACCCGGATGGACATTCACGGAGAGCGCAACCTCCTTAACCTGAATGCTCCGGTCATAATTCTGATGCAGGAACTCGATGGCCCGCCGCACATAGAGCTGTGAGGGCTGCTGGCTGGACGGGAGCGACTCTATGCGCAGCCGGGCCAGACGCAGCAGCAGCTCCGCGAAAAGCAGATGTACCATGCTGCTCCCCTTCCGCCCGCGTTGATCCAGCTCCAGCACCAGCGCCTTCAGTACATGGAAGACCTCCTCCTGATCGGACAACACCAGACTGTCGAACGGATGCCGCAGCAGCTCTGCCAGCACCTCCTCCTCCCGGGCCAAGCTGCCGATGGAAGGAACTACGCCCCCATATTCGGTAAAAGCAAATTCCACATTCAGCATCCGGCACGAGGAGCCCTCTTCTACGATCAGCCGGTGCTGCACCTCCGCATCCAGCAGAATCATCTCTCCCCGCTTCAGCTGGAAGGGCGTGTCGCCGCCCGCTTCATCCCGCACCTCCACCACACAGCTGCCTGAGATCAGATACATAATTTCCGTGGAGTTATGGTGATGATAGGCCATCGTATAATTGCTCCACTGCTTATAATAGTAAGCCAGAAAGTGCGGGCTATAATCCCGCTCCAGCAATCCCTGCTCAAAAAGACTCCCGGTCATCTCCGGCATTCCGCCCGCCTCCCCTCTGCCAGTATTGAGTATTGATAGCACAAGTGTATCGCGTGAGCGCAGGCAGGACAAGCAGCGGGTTAACCCCCTCCCTGTCCACTAGCCTACGCGCCAGCAAAATATGTTCGGTTTTTCGCATACATTCGGCCCAGACTTCCCGGCGCAGAAAACAAGAGCAGAAGGCTCGCGCCCTCTGCTCCCGTTCATCATCCTGGGTGGATTGTTGTCAATATTCCATTCACCAGACTATACACCCCGCCGCCCTCTATCTCTTCGGGCTGGCCATTCAGCAGGTAGATGCCGGTCTCTTCGTCAATTCCGTAATTCGGCAGCTCGCCGAGGGTACGGACCGCCGTCCGTAAATGCTCCTCCTCATCCCACTGGGTGAAATGGACGGATAGCAGCAGGTCAGGAATCAGATTGAGGCCCTTGCGGTGTTTGAATTGTCTGCTCTCATTATCCTTGGCGGAAATTACGCAACGCTCCGGGCTAATCAAGGCTCCTGCCGAGAATCCCGCAACCGGTATTCCCGACTCATAACGCTGCCGGATTACCTCACCGATAGGGGTATCCACAATGAGGTCGGCATACAGATCCGTATCCCCGCCCCCGATGATGATCCCGCCGCAGGCCCGGAGGCACTCTATAGCCGTATTCACCTCAGTAGACTTCAGCGGCAAATAACAGAATTCGGCTATCCCCGCGTCAGCCAGCGGCTGCATGCAAGCAGCCATATAGTCCGGCCAGTCTTCTCCTTCTTCAAATAACACAGCGACAGGTTGTGTGGCTGCTGCCATCGTGCTTACGAACCTCCGTGCCAGTCCACGGGTAAATGGCGGACCTCCGCCGTTCAGAAATAAATGCTTGTCCACGACATCACCTTCAATATTCAGGATATCCTGCAATCTAACCTCATCCATCTTATAAAAAAGCGCAGGTTCCCGCAATACGCTTCCTCACCGGCTCCCCCTTCATCCTGTTATCCCTTTAGCCCTGAAAAGAAATCATCGACTGCTTCAGATTCTCTGCCAGCGTCTCCAGCTTGCCCGACAGTTCGACCAGCTCTCTGCTGACCGTAAATTGCTGTGAGGACATGGACGCTACCTCTTCTGTAGAGGCGCTGGTCTGCTGCACCACCGAGATCACACTGGCCATGGATTGTCCCAGCTGCTGCTGGTATTCGGCCAGCTCGGAGACAGCCGCCGAGGACTGGTTCAGAACTCCGCTGAACACCTCCATCTCGGCCCTTACACTCCCGAAGATGAGAGAGGATTCCCGGACCGAAGCCAGCTGGCTGTCAAACATCGGTGCAGCTTCACTGACAACCTGGACGGTGTTCTCAATATGGCTGCTGATCTCCTCCGTAATTCTGGAGACGGAGGCAATCGACTGGCTGGATTGATTGGCCAGCCCCCGGATCTCATCGGCAATGACAATGAACCCTCTGCCGGCGGCTCCTGCACGTGCAGCTTCAATGGATGCATTCAGTGCCAGGATATTCGTCTGCTTGTTCATGGCAATCATCGGGGAGAGGATGCTGCGGATCAGCACTGTGCTGTCCCGCAGCATGGCTGAATTCTCCTGAATCAAGTCCATCATCTTCAGGACGCTCTCACTTTGTGCAACCAGCTTCTTCATCCGCTCCGCTCCCTGGTCGCTGGCCTCCATGACCTTCCCTGCCGAAGCGGCCATGACCGCATTCGTCCCGGCCACTTCGTTCGCCTTGTCCCTCATTAGCTCCACCTTGGCGTTGCTGCTCTCCGCTTCAGCCGCCAGACTGGCAGCTCCGCCTGCGATTTCACCGGTCGCAGCGGCTACCTCGCTGGCCTGGCCGCTGATCGCTCCCGAAGCTGCGACAAGCTGCTCCGAGGTGGTCAGCACTTCAGCAGCCGAGCTGCTGCTCCGGCCCGCCAGCAGGGAGATCTGCTCCATCATCCGGTTGAAGCTGTGGCCCAGCCGCCCGATCTCATCCCGGCCCTTGAAGTCCGTCCGCACCTGCAGGTTGCCTTGCTCGCCCTCCTCCATCAGACGGGCCAGCTTGCCGAGCGGACGCCCGATGAGCCGCACCAGAACATAGCCGATGACCAGAGCAATAAGCGCTGCTGCCAATACTACCAGGAAGGTAATATAGAGCAGCCTGTCGGCAGATTTGGTGAAGTCGCTCACCGGCGCATATCCCAGCAGCGTCCAGTCCGCTGTAGCCAGCGGCTGATAGACCACCAGTTGAGGATTGCCCTGCTCATCCCCGGCAGTGAACGAATGCTTCCTTCCTCCTTCCTTTAACGCCCCGGGCTGCTCTTGCTCCTGTACCCCGGTCTTCCTCTCTGCGGTATGTATATAAGAAGGCTGCCCGAGCAGCGCATCGTCAGCACCGTATGCCACCCGGCCCGAAGGATCAAGGATGCGGATATCCCCGGCAAGCCCGATATGCAGATTAGACAACACACCCGTCAGCGCGCTTCCCTTCATCTCAATCAGCATATAATACTCGGCGGCCGGATTCTGAATATTCCGCAGCAGACGGCCCATTGTCAGAGAGGACTGGCTGTACGCGTCAAAAAAACCCTTGGCACGTACAGGGAACCAGACAGGCTCACCTTTGCCGTTATCAATCTCTTTCATCCGGGCAAGGATACCTTCATCACTCCGCACGCCGCTAATCCCCGTCGATTTATAGGATTCGGCGTCTACCATGCTTCTGGAGACCAGCCGGACACCAAGCAGCCGCTCATCCGATCCTCTGACGGAGTCCAGCTTGCGGCGTATCCGATCCTCTGCTGCTGCCCGCGCAACCGTACCGGCGGTTGGAAGATTAACCGTCTCCATGTCAGCCTTTAGCGCCGGATCTACAGCAAATTGCCTGGAGAGCGCTTCATATTCAGCGAACAGGAAATCCAGCTTGTCCGCCGCCTGGACAATGGATTGTGAGGAGGCAGCTGCCACCTCATCGGTAATGATCCCTTTTGCCGCATAATAGGAGGTTAAGCCCAGAACTGAGGACAACAGGACAATAGTACAGAACAGAATTACGAATAACTTGACGCCAACCGAGCTGAAATTAATAAAACGCCGCCGTTGCATTACATTCTCCCCTTATCATCCAGATCACGATTTCTCCACAAAAGAAAGGTGCAGCCCCTCAGAACTGCTTCAAGGCCGCACCCGTTATTCGTACATACATTGTCTAATACTATTTCCTATCCCTTGCTGGCTCCCGCCGTCAAACCGTCAACCAGCAGACGCTGCAGGAAGCCGAACAGAATCATAATCGGTACAGAGATCAGCACTGCACCCGCCGCAAACAGCGTAAAATTAGAATTCTGCATCGTATTGACCATATCCCACATGCCCACCGCGACCGTCCAGTTCTCCTTGGTCCGCAGGATCAGCTTGGCGAAGATAAAGTCCACCCACGGTCCGACAAACAGGGTCAGCGCTATATACGTGATCATCGGACGGGACAACGGCAGGATAATCCGGGTGAAAATCCCGAAGTTGCTCGCCCCGTCAATCCGTGCCGCTTCATCCAGCGAACGCGGAATCGTGTCCAGGAAGCCTTTGGCGATCAGTGTCCCTCCGAGAGGCGCTCCGGCCGCATACACGATAATCAGGGCCAGATGGGTATCCAGCAGGTTGAACTCCTTCAGCAGCAGATAGATGGCAATCATGCTCATGAAGCCCGGGAACATCCCGAGAATCAGCAGCGTGGACATCGTTGTCTTGCGGCTTTTGAACCGGAACCGGGATAAGGCATAGCTGGTCAAAAGCGTCAGCACCACGCCGATCAGCATTGAGAATACCGCTATTTTGAGCGTATTGGCATACCAGGTTCCAAACATATACACCGGTGAGGTGAATAGCTCCTTATAGTGTGCAAGTGTGAACTGCTCAGGAATCAGCGTCTTGCTGTACAAGGATTTACCCGGCCGGAAGGAGGCAAGCAGAATCCAGAGTGCCGGATAGATGGCAGCAATCGCCAGTGCAACCAGAACAATGTAGCTTAAGCCCAGACGAATAAAGTTGACAGCTTTGCGTCCGATGATCATTGAATCATGTCCTCCTCTTGGAATGATTTGGTCCGGCGGTAGTTGTACAGGGAGAACCCGGCAACAATAATGAACAGGATGATCCCTATCGCAGACGCCATATTATTCTTGTTCTGATCCAGCGTCAGCTTATACAGCCAGGTGACAAGCAGGTCCGTCGAACCGGCGTATTGATAGTTCCCGTTCACCGGGTTCCCTCCCGTCAGCAGGAAGATGGCATTGAAGTTATTGATATTGCCGGCGAACTGCATAATCAGCGTAGGGGCGGTAGAGAACAGGATCATCGGCAGAGTGACAATCCGGAATTTCTGATAATTCGTTGCCCCATCGACTTCAGCCGCCTCATACATATCGCGGGGAATCGTGGTCAGCACCCCCATAATCAGCAGCATGGACACCGGAATACCTACCCACATGTTCACGACGATTACTGTAACCTTGGCCCAGAACGGATCGGTCAGCCAAGGCAATCCATCCAGTCCGAAAAAGCCAAGATACTGGTTGATCGGGCCGAATTGCCCGTTGAACAGGTTGCGCATCAAGAGGAGGGAGATCATCTGCGGAATGGCATAAGGAATGATCAGTAGCATTCTCCACATACCCTTGAAGCGGATACCTTTTTGGTTGATCAGCAGGGCGACCAGCATCCCGCCGAAATAAGTAGTTATGGTTGACAGAACCGCCCAGATAATGGTCCAGGTAAGTACACCGTAAAAGGTATGGCTCCAGGTTTTTAGCACCAGCAGATTGCGGAAGGTCTCAAAGCCCACCCAATCCACCAGCTTGGCCGGAGGAATGTGATTCGGTGCGGCATAGTTGGTAAAAGCCAGCATGATCATAAAGAAGATCGGCATAATAGTGAAGAACAGAATGCCCATACCCGGGAGCAGCAAGAAGCTCTGGGCGAATTTGTAATCGAGTATATAACGTACGGATTGCTTAAATGTATGCGATGGACGGCCGTTTTCGCGTTCTGCTCCGATTTTATAGGCATCCCTAATATTCATGTACCAGACGATCAGGAATAACACAAAGAACAGCAGGGTAATCAGGCTTTCAATCAGAATGACGATGGAATGGTCTCCGGGAACCATCTTGGCAATCCCTTTTACCTTCTCCAGACGGCTTGGAGATTCACCGAGTGTGGTCATTCCCCAGAAGGCTCTTCCCAAATTGCTAATGAAATAAATAAGTGCTACAGCTTCTACAGCTATGAACATTAGCCCTTTGATGAATTGGCGGTTATATATTTGTCCCAGTCCCATAAAAATGGCCGACAGTATCCCAGCTTTCGCTTTGTGTCGCTGCATTTCCCTTCCGTTCTCCTCTCCGTGCCGAATTCAAGGAAACTGCCCGCTGCAAGGCTTTGCGGCGGGCGGCTTGAATTCCACTGTAAGCTCATGGTTGTGTAATTACTGGGCAGTAGCCCCGTTGTTCAGGTCCTTGATTTGTTCTACAGCTTTGTCCATCGCAGTCTTAGGATCAGTGTTGTTATCCCAGATTGCCGGAAGTGCTGCGTTCACCGGGCTCCAGACGTTCCCCATTTCAGGAATCGAAGGCATCGGCTGTGAATTCTTGGCTTGCTCAGCAAAAGCGGATACGAACGGATCACCAGTAATTTGCGCATCCTGCAGCGCTTCATTGTTCGTCGGCACAGAACCGATCAGCTTATTGAGCGTAAGCTGCGAATCTTTGCCGGAAGCAAAGCGGGCATACAGTTTAGCGGCATTCGGATATTGCGTATACGCGTTGACTGTAAAGATTTTGATTCCGGAGAAGGTGATCGCGGTTTTACCGTCAATGGTAGGAACCGGCTCGATGCCGAGGTTGTCGCCCAGCGCTTCTTTGTAACCGGCAAGCTCCCATGGTCCTGTAATGTCCATTGCTACATCGCCTGAGTTGAACAAGCTGCGCTTGATGTCCGGATTAATATCACCGCTCTTGATCGGCAATACTTCCTTCAGCTTGGCAAATTCCGTCAGGCCTTTGATCGCGCCTTCATTGTTCAGACCAATATCGTCCTTGTCGGTACCGTCTTTGCCGAACAGGTAACCGCCGGTGGTGGCGATGAACGGATAGTTGAAGTACATGTTGCCGACTTCCCACATAATGCCGTATCTGTTCTTGGCTTTATCGGTGAACGTTTTGCTGAAGGCAATGACGTCGTCGAAGGATTTAGGAGCTTCCTTCAGCAGAGATTTATTGTAGAACAGTGCATAGGTCTCTGCCGCTCTCGGATACCCGTACAATTCACCATCATAAGAGGAGCCTACGATGGAAGCCTCCGTGTTCTCAGCCTTGGTCTGCTCCGCGAAAAGATCATTAGGGAGCACCAGACTCGCGCTTGCCGCCTTGCCTAGGTTATCATGAGGAATGACGACAACGTCAGCGGCCAGACCCGAAGGACCATCTTGGGTAAGCTTACCGACTTGATCGGGCGGGGCCACCTCTTCGATTTTGATAGGGACGTTATACTTGGCAGTGAACTGCTTGGCGATCTCTTCGGCGAACTGTCTTTCTTCTTTACTCTCCCAAATGACCAGTGAAGCGCCCTCTTCAGGAACGATCTCATCGGTTGCCGGTGTGTTTGCGCCGCCGGCACCAGCGTTGTCTGTAGCCGCTGCATTATCCGCAGGAGCATTCGTCGCTGCTGCATTTCCCCCATTGTTGTTTGAGCCGCACGCCGTAATTGAGATTGCCATGGAGCACGCTGCGGTGAGAACCATAAGTTTTTTGAGATCCATTCCTTTAACCCCTCCTGTGTGTGTATATCACTTAATTTGACGATGATGCTTCTTTTAACTTGACGATAATGCTCCCTTCTTTGCGCAAACGATTTCAGAGGATTCAAAAATAATTCTATTTCCTCCCATTGTCTCTTCCGAATACGTTATGCCCAGTTCAGAAAGCGCTTCATTCCTGAATTCATAATACATCAGCAGACTTGCAGTTGTAAAAACGTTTGCACATAGAATATTCGCTAATATTTCGCCATTATATATGGATAATGTTACCTTCACTCTCTTTATCGCATGATTTCTTTAAATAACTTTGATATACTTCGATTTCAAAATTCAATTCTGCATATTTTGTCGTATTTAGACGAATAATGTTGTATGATTGCTAAATATTATCAATTTACAGACTTTGGAAATCGGTTTCCCGCTCCTAAAACTTTGTGCAACTGTTTGTACAAAACTCTTGAACCTCATTTTGTTCCGTGCTATAATCCAAACCATCATGAAACACCTCATTCTTCACCAATCTAAAGGCACTGTTCCTTCTCAGGTACAACCTCGGCATAATTATCCGGGGGTTGTGCCTTTTTGCCATGTGCTGAATCGGGTGCGTAATCTATATAAATTGAACTACTGGTTTTATGTTTTGGGATTAGCCGTGACTCCAGAGAAGTTTTGGACTTCCGGCCGCTGTTGTCTGCAGATTTCATAATTTATACCGCTGTTCGCGGTCGAAATCCGCAGACAAAGGCGGTCGCTACCGCTCCTCCAGTTCCAAAATTCCCCTCCGCCACTTTTCCCTTAATTTAAATTTCTAAGTTCAATCTATATAGCCAAACTAAATCTAGGAGGAATTAATATGTTATTAGAAGCCGTGTATCATCGTCCCCGTCTGAACTGGTCGTACGCCTATGATCACAACACCATCCACCTGCGTCTGCGGGCCAAGAAGGGGGATCTGACTGAGGTCTTCGCCTGGGCGGGCGATAAATATGCCTGGGACACCACCAAGGAATTGATTCCGATGACCCTGTTCACTTCCGATGCGATGTTCGATTACTGGGAATGCGAATCGGTTCCGCTCTACCGCAGGCTGAAATACGGCTTCCTGCTGCAGCAGGGCCAAGAACGGATCTGGATGACAGAGAGTGATTTCCAGAAGGAGCGTCCCGCGAATCCTAACCGGCTGTTTGAATTCCCCTACATAAGCCGCGGTGATGTCTTCACGCCTCCGGCTTGGGTCAAGGATGCGGTGTTTTATCAGATTTTCCCGGAACGGTTCGCTAACGGCAATCCTGACATAAGTCCTGATAATGTAGAGCCTTGGGGCGGAACCCCCCGGCCGGATAATTTCTTCGGCGGAGATCTGCAGGGTGTCATAGATCATCTCGACCATCTGACGGAGCTGGGCATTACGGGCATTTATTTCACACCGGTCTTCACTGCCACCACCAATCACAAATATGACACAGAGGACTATATGCAGGTCGATCCGCATTTCGGTGATGTGGACACGCTGAAAAGATTGGTCGATGCTTGTCATGAGCGCGGCATCCGCGTGCTGCTGGACGCGGTCTTCAACCATGCGGGACGTACCTTCGCCCCATTCGTGGATGTGCTGGAGAAGGGCGAGGATTCGGAATATAAGAACTGGTTCCATATCCGCGAATATCCGCTCCAGGTCGTGAACAATATCCCGACCTATGACGCCTTCGCCTTCGAGCCGCTAATGCCGAAGCTGAACACGGAGCATCCTGAGGTCAAGGAATACCTGCTGAAGGTCGCCGAATACTGGATCAAGGAAGTTGGCATTGACGGCTGGCGTCTGGATGTGGCCAACGAGGTGGATCATGAATTCTGGCGTGATTTCCGCAAAGTAGTGAAGCGTGCCAATCCTGAGGCTTACATTCTGGGCGAGATCTGGCATGAATCGGCCCCTTGGCTGGAAGGCGACAAATTCGATGCCGTCATGAACTATCCGTTCACGGACGCGGTGCTCGACTTCTTCGTCTACGGCACACTGGATGCCGAGGGCTTCGCCCATTCGATCGGCAGACAGCTGTCCCGGTATCCGCTCCAGGCCAGCGAGGTTGCCTTCAATCTGCTCGACAGCCATGATACGGCGCGTCTGCTGACAGTGGCAGAGGGCGATAAGAATGTCATGAAGCTGGCTGCGCTGTTCCAGTTCACCTTCATGGGCACGCCCTGCATTTACTACGGGGACGAGATCGGAATGGATGGCGGAGGCGACCCCGACTGCCGGAAATGCATGGAGTGGGACCCGGAGCGGCAGGACCGCGATTTGTTCAACTTTTACCGTAAGCTGATTGAGATCCGCGGCAGCCACCCGGCGCTGCGTACCGGACGCTTCACCTTCCTAGAAGCCGGAGCCGGAGGCAGTAAGCTGGCATACGAGCGCAGTCAGGGCGATGATCTGATCATCGTGCTGATCAATACGGAGGAGACGGTGCAGACCTTCCGGCTGGACGTCCAGGAACGTAATTGGGAGAATCTGTGGACCGGCGAAGCGCTCCGCGCCGAACGAGGCAAGCTGTCACTGCGGCTGCCGGCATACGGTTTCGCCGTGCTTCAGGCCAGCATGTCCTAAACTCTGCCCGCTCTCTTATAAGCTGATTCAGAAAATTTTGGCGCAAACGTTTGTATTTTGAAGCAGAGCTACTACTTAGTACTGGACACAATAGAACCAATTCTGTTGTGTCCTTAATATAATGAGTATTTATAGGGTCTGTTGATTTTTTTGAACTTGCTAATCTTCCGGAAGAGTAATGTTCAACTGCTTACTTTTTAAAGATTGATCAGCCACACTCTACTCTATTTGCACTAAATTCGCACAAAATCCCCTTGTTAATTGCACAGATTTGCATACACCTCTGCTCCACTTCCAGATGCACAATAGCTTAAGCCGTATCGCCGCGTGATGCTCAGAACGTGTAACCCACGGGGATTGCGCCCTATGCGAGGTTTCACTATTTACAATCATCCCCACTTCGATTAATATTACAGTGTAAAGCAAACGGTTCCATTAGGAGGTTTCTATGACAGTTACCATTAAGGACGTTGCCAAGAAAGCGGGGGTCTCTCCCTCCACGGTGTCCCGGGTGTTGTCAGGCCATCCCAGAATCAGCTTAGAAACTTCCCGCAAGGTCAAAGTGATTATGGAAGAAATGGGCTACACCCCGAATATGATGGCCAAAAGCTTAGTATCCAAGACCACTAACAGTATCTGCATCATTCTTCCTAAACCGGCCGAAGAGCTGTTCTCCAATTTGTTTTTTATGGAATTAATCCGCGGGATCGTCACTCAGTCCAGCCGTTCCGGCTATGATGTGCTAATCAGCTCCGGGGCGAATGAGAAGGAAGAGCTTGAAGCTGTCTCCCGATTGCTCAAGGGACGCCGCGTGGACGGTGTTATTCTGCTATATTCCCGTAAAGACGATGCGGTGATCGATTTTCTGCAGTCAGGCGGTTATCCCTTTGTCCTGGTAGGACGGAGTGACCGCTACGAAGATATTCTGTCAGTGGACAATGATAATATCATGGCCGCCTATGATGCGACGAATCATCTCATCTCCATGGGACATGAACGCATCGGCTTCGTCAGCGGCCCGCCGAACCTCATCGTCTCGTGCGACCGGCTGGAGGGTTACCGCAAAGCCATGCAGGGCAAGGGTCTTGCGATGAAGGATGAATGGATCGTCGAAGGCGAGTTCCTGCAGGATAGCGGCTATAGGGCGATGTCCTTCTTCATGAATCTTCCGAACCGTCCGACAGCGCTTGTCGCAGTGGATGATATGGTCTCTTTCGGCGTACTCCGCGGATTGAACGAGCTGAAGTACAAGGTCCCCGAGGACCTGGCGATTGTCAGCTTCAACAATATCCCGCTCTCCGAGCTGTCCAGTCCTCCGATCAGCAGTATTGATATCGGAATTTATCATCTTGGCTATACGGCCTCACAGGTTCTGATCCAGAACATCCAGAAGCCGGATAATCAGGACGGGTATACGAACCGTTTTGTTATTCCCCACCGTCTAATCGTACGGGAGTCCTCTATGCATACTCCGGGAAATTAAGGCATGTACAAGAAAATGAATGGAGCAGACTTACGCTTCATTTATTTTTTGGAGCTTTGTACAAACGTTTGCGCTAAAGTTTAGAATGTTGCTGGTAGGGGGATTCCCGCCTGCGACTGCTGGCGGTGAGGCTGGGGCTGATACACACTTTTTTAGTTTTCACTGTTCGGCCCTCGGGTGCATAGGAAATGTTGCACATTTTGCAGGAATTCCACCAGCAGGGCACGATTCGCAGAGAAATGTTGCATATTTTGCAGGATTCTTGCCCCTTTGGCACACAGCTTTCACCGATTGTTGCATTTTGTGCAGGATTTCCGCCTGCAGGGCACGATTCACAGAGAGATGTTGCATATTTTGCAGGATTCTTGCCCACATGGCGCGATAACCACATCTAATTGTTCACTAATCATTGTAGGAGGTTCAACATGTCAGAAATCAAAGCCTGCCTGTTCGATCTGGACGGCGTTCTCGTAGATACGGCCCGGTACCATTATATTGCTTGGAGGGAGCTGGCCGAGGAACTCGGATTCGTCTTCACCGAGCAGGATAATGAACGGCTCAAAGGTGTCAGCCGGGCCGCGTCCCTGAATATCCTGCTGGAGGTCGGCGGCATTGAGCTTGGAGAAGCCGAGAAAGCCCGGCTCGCCGAGCAGAAGAATAACCGCTATGTCGAGTATATCGCCAAGATGGACAGCTCGGAGATTCTGCCCGGCGCCCTGGCATTCCTGCAGGAATGCCGGACAGCCGGTATCAAGGTAGCTCTCGGCTCCGCCAGTAAGAACGCGATGACCATCCTGAACAATACCGGCCTGACCCCATACTTCGATGCTATCATCGACGGCACGCATACCAGCGCCGCCAAGCCGGACCCGGAGGTCTTCCTGCTGGGTGCAAAGGCTCTGGACACCGATCCCGCACAATGCGTCGTCTTCGAGGATGCCGCAGCCGGTATCCTGGCCGCTTCCCGTGCCGGTATGCGCAGCGTAGGCATCGGCTCACCCGAGACACTGGGTGCCGCAACCCTCGTCATCCCTTCGTTGCAGCAGATCAGCGTTGCGGCGCTCCGGGAATCTTTTTCCGTTGTTTAACGAATATTAACATCTGCTGTGTAATAGGAGTCCTTCTCTTCTGCCCTACTCTTTATAAAAGAACTGTATGTGAAAAGTGAAAGATACGTGATCAGCGGAGAAAGCGAAAGGAATGTGAAGAAGCGTCAGCGGTCGCCTTTGTCCCCGGATGCTTACCTTGCAGCTTCAATTTCGGGCATCCGGGGACAACAGCGATCGTAACATCCTTTCGCATTCGCAGCGGCCTGCACGTAGCATAACGCCTGAACTGATAGTTCATTTTATATCATCATCCCCCACCTAAAAGGAGCCAAAACAATGAAACAATACCTAAAAATTGATGAATGGTCCATTATCGAAGAGTCCTTTGATCCGCAGACCCAGGAGATTTCCGAAAGCGTATTTAGTATCGGGAACGGATACATGGGCGGCAGAGCCAACTTCGAGGAGCAATACAGCGGACCCAGCCTGCAAGGCAGCTACATGGCCGGAGTCTATTATCCTGACAAGACACGGGTCGGCTGGTGGAAGAACGGGTACCCGGAGTATTTTGCCAAAGTGCTCAACAGCACCAACTGGATCGGAATTAACATCGAGCTGGACGGAACCCCGCTGGATCTGGCTGCCTGCACAGTTACAGAGTTCCGCCGGGTACTCAATATGAAGGAAGGCACCCTCTCCCGCAGCTTCACCGCAACCACCCAGGACGGCAAAGAAGTCAAGGTAGAGAGCATCCGGATCGTCAGCATGGTCCGTCATGAGATCGGGGCGATCCGCTATTCGCTCACTCCGCTCAATTTCGCAGGGAATATTACCGTAACCCCCTACCTGGACGGCGATATCAAGAACAAGGATTCCAACTATGACGAGAAGTTCTGGAACGAGGTGGAGAAGAAGGCCGGACCAGAAGGCGGACATTTGACCCTGAAGACCAAAAAGCTTGATTTCCATGTCACCTCCGCCTTCGTCTTCGACATTCTGCTGAATGGGGAGCCGGTTGCGGCCGAACCAGAGGTGCTGGAGCAGGACAAATATGTGGGCAGTACAGTGAATGTTCCGGTACAATCCGGCGATCAGCTGGTTATTTATAAGTATGCTGCGAATGTTACCTCCCGCAATTACGGGCTGGGACAGCTCGTGGATGCCGCCGGGTCGGCACTGCAAAGTGCGCGGGAGGCGGGGTTTGTGGCGCTTTTGACCGAACAGGCTGCGGCTTGGGGCGACAAGTGGAAAGAGAGCGACATTATTATTGAGGGCGATGTGTCGGCGCAGCAGGCGATCCGGTTCAATATTTTCCAGCTGAATCAGACGTATACGGGCGAGGATGACCGGCTCAACATCGGACCGAAGGGCTTCACCGGGGAAAAATACGGCGGCAGCACCTACTGGGATACGGAAGCTTATTGTGTGCCGTTCTATCTCAGTACCGCCGACTCCGCGATTGCCCGCAATCTGCTGATCTACCGCTACAAGCACCTGGAGAAGGCCAAGGAGAACGCCCGCAAGCTCGGCTACCGCAAAGGCGCGCTCTACCCGATGGTCACGATGAACGGTGAGGAGTGTCACAACGAGTGGGAGATTACGTTCGAGGAGATTCACCGCAACGGCGCGATTGCCTATGCCATCTATAACTATGTGAATTATACCGGCGACAAGGCTTATCTGGGCCAATACGGCCTGGAGGTGCTGGTGGAGATTGCGCGCTTCTGGGAGGAGCGTGTGAACTATGTGGCGCATAAGGACAAATACGTGATGCTGGGCGTCACCGGCCCGAATGAATACGAGAATAACGTCAATAACAACTGGTACACGAACCGGATGGCCGCCTGGACGATGGAATACACGCTTGAGGCTCTGGCCTATGTGCAGGAGAATGAGGGTTCGCGTTACGCTGAGCTGGCCGACAAGTTAGAGCTGCTGGAGAGCGAAACGGCCAAGTGGAGTGAGATTATCGCCAAAATGTACTATCCGGCTGACGAGGAACGCGGGATCTTCCTCCAGCAGGACGGCTTCCTCGACAAGGAGATCATTCAGGTCAAGGATGTGCTGCCGGAGAACCTGCCACTGAACCAGAAATGGTCATGGGACCGGATTCTGCGCTCCTGCTTCATCAAGCAGGCAGATGTGCTTCAGGGACTCTACTTCCTCGGCGACCGCTATGATCTGGAGACCAAGAAGCGCAACTTCGACTTTTACGAGCCGATCACCGTGCATGAGTCCTCCCTCTCCCCTTGCATCCATTCCATTCTGGCCAGTGAGCTGGGCTACACGGAGAAGGCGTATGAGATGTACCTGCGGACCTCACGCCTGGATCTCGACAATTACAATAACGATACGGAGGACGGCTGCCATACAACCAGCATGGCGGGTACATGGATGTCCGTTGTTCATGGCTTCGGCGGACTTCGCGTGCTGAATGACCGGCTGGTTCTAAACCCGTCTAACCCAGGACACTGGACCTCTTATTCCTTCAAAATCATGTTCCGCGGCTCGCGGCTGAAGGTCACCGTAACCGATGCACAGGTTACCGTCAGCAACGAAACCGAGGTTCCAGCCTCCCTCACCATTCACGGCAAGGAGTATACGGTGAACGGACTAGGCACTGTCAGTGCCGGGGGCGCTTCCGTCACGGTCTAAGCTTATCAGCCCCGAAGATATATGGCTTCTTCGGGGCTTTTTTGAAATTTATTATTGAAAATCGAATCAGCAGGAAAAAGCGGAGAGGAAATTCGGAAGTGTAGGAGCGATAGCGCCCGCCTTTGTCGCCGGATTTCTACCGCGATCAGCGGTTTAATCAGGAAATCTGGGGACAACAGCGGCCGGAACTCCAAATTTTCTCGGAGCTGAGACTGCCGCTGATCCCATTTTCCGGTCAAATATTTCAAATATCACTCAAAGGAGCCCCCCCAATGAAAAGAACCTTTTGGAAAGAAGCTGTAGTCTACCAGATCTACCCTCGCAGCTTCCAGGACAGCAACGGAGACGGGGTCGGAGACCTGCAAGGGATCATCTCCCGGCTGGATTATCTGCAGAAGCTGGGCGTCGATGTCGTCTGGCTGTCGCCGGTCTACAAATCGCCGAACGATGACAACGGGTATGACATCAGCGACTATGAAGATATCATGGACGAATTCGGCACACTGAAGGACTGGGAGGAGTTGCTCGCCGGTCTGCATGAACGCGGCATGAAGCTGATGATGGACCTTGTGATCAACCATTCCTCGGACGAGCACGCCTGGTTCGCAGAATCCCGTTCCTCCAAGGATAATCCCTACCGCGATTATTACATCTGGCGTCCGGGCGGACCGGAGGGCGCGCTGCCGAACAACTGGAGCTCCATCTTCAGCGGCCCGGCCTGGGAGCAGGATGAGGCCACCGGCGAATATTATCTGCACCTGTTCTCGCGCAAGCAGCCGGATCTGAACTGGGAGAACCCGCAGCTGCGGGAGGCGCTCTACAAGATGATGGCCTTCTGGCTGGATAAAGGCGTGGACGGACTGCGGATGGATGTCATTAACCTGATTTCCAAGGTGGAAGGCCTGCCTTCCGTCCAGCATGAGGACCTGGCCCTGGGTGAGCTTGCTGGCGGTGGCGAATACTATATGAACGGCCCCCGGGTCCATGAGTATCTGCAGGAGATGAACCGTGAGGTTCTCTCCAAATATGACGTAATGACCGTCGGAGAGACGCCGGGAGCCACGGTAGAGGATGCCATTCTCTATACAGACGAAGACCGCCATGAGCTGCAGATGGTGTTCCAGTTCGAGCATATGGACGTAGATTCCGGCCAGGGCGGCAAGTGGAATGTGGTTCCGTGGACGCTGAAGGGTCTGCGCGATATTTTGCATAAATGGCAGGTCGGTCTGGCAGACAAAGGCTGGAACAGCCTCTATCTTAACAATCACGATCAGCCGCGGATGGTATCCCGGTTCGGGGATGACGGCAAGTACCGCGTACAATCGGCCAAAATGCTGGCTACCCTGCTGCACACGCTCAAAGGCACGCCCTACATCTATCAGGGTGAGGAAATCGGCATGACCAACGTGAAATTCCCTGTGCTGGAAGACTACAAGGACATCGAGATCCTCAATATGTACCGGGAAAAGGTGACCGAAGGCGGCGCGGATCACGATACCATTCTGCAGGCGATTCATACCAAAGGCCGCGATAATGCCCGTACCCCGATGCAGTGGGACGCTTCAGCGAATGCCGGATTTACCACCGGAACCCCGTGGCTGAAGCTCAATCCACGCTATACGGAGATCAATGTGGAGCAGGCGCTGGCTGATGCGGACTCGGTATTTTACTATTATCAGGAATTGATTCGACTGCGCAAGCAGCATCCGATTATGGTCTACGGCGATTATGAGCTGCTGCTGCCGGAGCATGAATATATCTATGCCTATACCCGCACCCTGGAAGGCGAGAAGTGGCTGATCCTGCTGAACTTCAGTGATGCACCGCAGACCGTTGATCTGCCGGACGAGCTGAATGCGGTCACCGGAACGATCATCGGCAATTATTCAGAGGAGCCTGCAGCCATGGACCGCAGTACCCTCCGCCCTTACGAGGCCAGAGTCTGCCGGATCGGTTAGCGTTACGAAGGCTGACAAACCCCTTCAAATGTGACATCATAGGTGGATAGAACGCAGGCGGAACCTGTCATTAATGAGCAGAGAATAACAGGAACATCTGTGCGGTGGCATGTTAGGATGAACTCAGAAGGAGATGGGGATCTTGGAATGGCTGATCCAAATGAAGAATGCACTGGACTATATGGAGCTGAAAATGACTGAAACGCTGCGCATCGAGGAAGTGGCTGAGGTGGCCTTTGTCTCACCGTTCCACTTCCAGCGCATGTTCAGCATGCTGACCGGCTTCACCGTGGCCGACTATATCCGCAAACGCAGATTGACGCTGGCCGCCCAGGAACTGGCCGTATCCAAGGTCCGTGTACTGGATGTGGCGCTGAAATACGGATATGACTCGCCAGAGTCCTTCGCCAAGGCGTTCCGCAAAGCCCATGGGATTACCCCTTCAGCAGCGCGTAAGTCTGGCGTCCAGCTCAAAGCCTTCCCCCGCATCTCGTTCCATCTATCATTGAAGGGAGATCAGGACATGGACTACAAAATCGTGGATAAACCAGCTTTTACCGTTATCGGCAAATCAATGGAGGTAACTACCCGTGACGGGGAGAATTTCCGCAGAATCCCGCAGTTCTGGGACGAATGTAATGAGGACGGCACTTCCGATAAGCTGATCGAGCTTGCGTCTTCCCGCGAATGGCTTGGTATCTGTATGTGTATGGATATGGAGAAGGAAATGCTGACCTACTGGATCGGAGTGGAAGGAACGCCGGAGACGGATGCACAAGGGTATGAGACAGCAATCGTGCCGGCCGCCAGCTGGGCGGTCTTCCGGTCAGAGGGTGCTTTGCCGCATGCGATTCAAGGGGTTTGGCAGCGGATCTATCAGGAATGGTTCCCCGGAACCGGCTACGAGCATACCGGCGGACCTGAGATCGAGCTATACCCGCCAGGTGATACGTCAGCTGAGGATTATGTCTGTGAAGTATGGATTCCGGTGATGAAGAAATAAGAGCAGGGCTGAACTTTAGGAACGGCTTCACTGTCTGCATGGACGGTGGAGCTGTTTTTTTTGTTTTGAGATTCTTCCCAAGCTTGGTATAATAAACAGATTATAGTTTTCTTAATCTAGTATATTCTCATCCGAGATCGGTGAAGGAGATATTCATGTCTATCGTAAAAATCTTTTCAGACAGCACTTCCGATTTGCCGCAAGGCTGGAAGGACACATATGATATCGGCATTGTGCCATTATATGTTGTTTTTGACAACGGTACCTTCAAGGACGGGGTAGAAATCACCCCTGAAGAGGTCTACCGCCGGGTTGCTGCGGGCGGTGCCCTGCCTAAGACGGCTGCGCCTTCCCCTGCTGATTTCATCGCCGCGTTCCAGCCCGCGATCAGCAGCGGCCATGATATTGTCTATATCAGTCTGTCCTCTTCTTTATCTTCTACATATCAGAATGCACTGCTGGCAGCGGGTGAATTCCCGGAGGGCCGGGTGCATGTCGTAGATTCTGAGACCTTATGCGGCGGAATCGCGCTGCTGGTCATGAAGGCTGCCCGTGCCGCAGCCAAAGGCGAGAGCGCTGCCAACATCGCAGCAATGATTACCGAAGCCCGTAACCGGGTGGAATCGGAATTCGTGGTCGATACGCTGGACTACTTATACATGGGCGGCCGCTGCTCAGGGATGCAGAACTTCATCGGCAGCCTGCTGAAGATCCGTCCGGTTCTCCGTCTGGTGGACGGAGCCATTGTCCCCGTTGCCCGCATCCGCGGCAAGAAGGAGAAAGCGGTAGAGCAGATGCTCCACCATGCGCTGGCCAATGCTGCCGATATGGACAAGGAGTTGCTCATTATTGCTCACACGCTGGCAGAAGAGGATGCCAAGATTCTGGAGACCGCGCTGCGCGCGCAGACCGGCGTTGAGGAAATCGCCGTCATTCATGCCGGCTGTGTCATCGGGAGTCACTGCGGACCTGCTACGGTGGGTCTCATGTATATGCGTTAGAGTGGGTGGGCCCACGTGCCTCCGCGCCGCACATTGTGGTCGGTTTTTCGATTACATTGTGCCAACAAGAAACAGCAAGTCTCCTGCCGGGGGCCTGCTGTTTTTCTTTTGCATAGGTTTGTATTAAGTTGTTGTATCGGGATTTAACGGGCGAAGCTTCGCCTCAGCAGCATCTGCAACTAGCGTGTAGAATTCAGGGAATCTCGGGTCCTCGGCACTCTTGATTTCTTCAAAGGTACGAATATATAACCCTTGAGAAGCGACAGAGGTCAGGATATCCCCCAGCGTCCAGCTCCGCACCACCACTTGTCCTAGGCCGGAGCGCTCCTCTTCAGGAAGCAGCTTGGCGAATGCAACTTCACTTTCTCTAAGCGAATCGTCGAAATAATTGCCGGTGGGATGTTGAAGCGTCTCAGTGGTCAGCCATGCCCTGGCGAACGGGTGGAAGTCGGTCAGTAATAACCTTCCGCCTGCCTTAAGCCGTCTGCGGACCAAGGCAAACACCGCATTCAAATCAGTGAAATAATGCAAAATCCCAAACTCCATCAGCACCACATCGAACGTTCCCAAGGCTTCTTCTTCGGGGATATTCATGACGTCTGCACAGAGGTAATTCAGCTTCACCCCCGCTGCCTCCGCTACTTCACAGGCGTATAAGCGGTTCTCTTCCGAAATATCCACGACGGTGACCTCTGCCCCCAGCAAAGCGAAGCAAATAGCCTTCCTGCCGTGAGAGCCAAGCAGATTCAGCACCTTCAAGCCTGACGGATCGCCCGTGTACTTGAGCCAATACCGCAGCGTATGTGCGGAGTCCTGCTGCAGTCGTACTGCAAGTTCCTCAGGTGAACCATGGTACTGTGTCCAAGCCTGATAGGCTTTTGTCTCCCAAGCCGCCTTATTCGTACGTGACATCTGCTCTTGCATGTTACTCCCCCTTATAAGAAGAATTTGGAAATGGCACTTTCTGAATTTACTATACTCCGCTTATAATGCAACAAGCAGAAATCCAATTATTTGCGAAGCCCATGCGATAAAGTGGATACAACGAACAGAAATAACCCGTTCCCACTGTATCTTGGGAACGGGTTGTCTGGCTCGATAGTTGAGAACACAAGTAAGCTTCCGCCCCCGGCTCCGGTTAACCCTCAGGAGAGTAACTCCGGCTCCAGCTCCGCCTCTTCCTTCATAAAAGGCAGCATGAACCGGAAGATCGATCCCCGGTCCTCCTCGCTCTCCACGAAGATCGTTCCGCCCATCAGCTCTACGAGCTGCTTGCAGATGGCAAGACCCAGTCCGGTCCCGCCATATTTGCGGTTAATGGACGGATGCAGCTGGGAGAAGGACTGGAAGAGCAGATTCAGCTTGCTGTCGGCAATGCCTACGCCGGTATCGCGGACCGAGAACTCCAGCAGATATTCCGGTGAGGCGGGCAGCGGAATGTTTTTGACGGACAAGGTGACACTGCCCCGATCGGTGAATTTCAGCGCGTTGCCGACCAGATTGACGATAATCTGGCGCAGCCTGCTCGGATCGGTCGTGACGATGTCCGGCACACTGGTATCTGCCCACCAACGCAAGGAGAGCTTCTTCTCCTCCGCCTTCGGAGTGAACAGATCAATGACGCCCTCAATCATCTCGCGCAGATCGAAGCGTTCGGATTGCAGCGGCATCTTGCCGGCCTCCATCTTGCTGAAATCGAGGATGTCATTGAGAATCTGCAGCAGGCTGTAGCTGCTGCTGCGCAGAATCTCGGCGTAACTGCGCTGCTCCTCCGCAAGCTCGGTCTCCAGCAGCAGGTCGGCCATACCAATCATTCCGTTCATCGGCGTGCGGATCTCATGGCTCATCATCGCCAGGAAATCCGACTTCGCCTGTGCGGCCCGCTCTGCCGATTCCTTGGCGCGGAGAATCTCCCGCTCGTTCGTAATATCGCTGAAGGAAATGACCACACCGCAGATCATGCCTCTGTCCAGCAGCGGCGCGATCCGGTAATTCACGAAGAAGCTGGTTCCATCTTTGCGCCAGAAGACTTCATCCGCCTTACTGCGGGTAACTCCGTCTTGCAGGGTAAGCGTGATAGGGCACTCCAGCGGAGAATGGCGGGGCGCGCCTCCATGCATGTAATGGATCATCTCCATCATTGGCAGCCCGCTCAGCTCTGAAGGTTCATAGCCCAGCATTTCCGCCCCTTCTCGGTTAATGAAGATGGTCCGGCCCAGCGTGTCCAGACCGAAGATTCCGGCAGAGACCGAATTGAGAATCAGGCTAAGCCGTTTGTCCTCAGCCATCTCGAAGACGAATTCAGCCTGCGGTAGCTCATCGTCATCCTTCGTGGCGGCCACTTCATCCGCATAAGCAGAATTCCCGTCTCCTGCCTGCACCTTCCGCTCAGCGCCTGCCGCATGGCTGCTGCTCATGCTGACCCAGCTATGCAGCAGACTAGAAAGCGGACGGTTCCCGGGATCATGGAGGATAGCGAATAAACCAGCAATGCCTTCGTCTGTGTGAAGCGGCACATAACGTACAGTAACACCAGCACTTACCACACCCTCAACCCCGCCAGCACCGCCGCCCGTCCCTTCATGTCCTTCCGCTGTTTCCGCGTCCAGCTCGAAGCTCGATGTAATCCCGGCCAGGGCAGATGCGAAATATGCCTCGCCGGGCGGATGCATCCGGCATTCTTTCAGTCTGCCTGCCTCCTCAGCAGTTAATATCCGGTTACTGTCCCTGTACCGGCCCTGCCTGTCCAGCACAATGATGAAGTCCGGATGATGATCGAACAACGCTCTATAAGCACTTTCGCCTGACAGCGCGTTGTCCAGAATAGAAGCCCAGTCTTTAAGCATAGCCCACCTCCTCCGCTGCTCCTTCAACCCTGCTATAGTTAGCGTCCGAAGACTGCAGAAACGCTCTGATTATGTAGAATTCTCTGAATTAGTTACTATTATAGCAAAAAAAACGTTAGCGGTCGCCAGAAAAACATAGCAATGGGGCTGCCTGCACAACGACAGAAACAGTGCAAGTCCTGTAGAAGGACCGCACTGTTCACTGCATTTCTAAGAGAATATCAGCTTCGATTCCAGCGACTTCAACTTACATCCTTATGCTCGATATTGCGGATGGAGAGGTAAGCAACCGCTGCCCCAGCCAGGGCCAGGCTAACCGAGATCCCGAGCAGGTCACCCATGCGGAAGCTTCCGTTCCCGAAGCCGGAGGAGATCAGCATCACGATCAGGACGGCGGAGACAATTGTAGCCGGCACCGATTTGCGGCGCATCCCGAAGTATAACGGAATCAGTCCGATACCGGCCGCGTAGAGCGCATCCATTCCGGCTTGCATAAAGTAGGTCATGACCAGATCCATCGTCAGCGTTCCCTGAATGAGGTCAGGCAGGAAATAACCAACACCTGCGAGAATACCGCTGATCACTATATTAGACAGCCAAATAGTAAGGAAGGTGAACAGAAAGACAATAATCAGCTTGGCCGCCATGAGCATTTTACGCGGTACCGGATACATGAACAGCACTGTAATTGTATTATTCTTATACTCGTCGATGACCAGCTTGCTGATTAGAACGGAGGCGAAGATAATATAGGTCGCTTTTACAAAAACAGATACCCCTTGAAACAAATCGCCATACGTCCCGAAGTCTCCTTCATCCATGCCCGTAAAAGCAATGAGAATCATGAAGCCCAGAATGGCCAAATTTGCAATCAGCACACCCTTAAGAAAAGTGAATTTACTCTTGCGCAGCTCCAGCCGGATTAACTTAAGCATGGTTAACGCCCCCCATCAGTTCCATGAAATGATCCTCCAGCGAATGATGCTTCTTGCTCATACTCTCCAGCTCCACCTCTCCTGCGGACAGGGCCCGGCTCAGCTCAAGCTGCGGGATGTCCTCATAGACACGAATGGTCCGCGGGTCAAGCACCTTGTAATTGCGGAGGCCCAGCTTCCCCTCCAGAATGAAGACAGCCTTCGTGCACTCGCTAGTCACCAGCTCTATATACTGGGTTTGCTGACTCCGGATGGTATCCATTGCCACCTGCTCCACCAGCACCCCTTCACGAATTACGCCAATCGTGTCGGCAATCTGCTCGATTTCACCCAGAATGTGGCTGGAGATCAGCAGGGTCATGCCATAATCACGGCTCAGCATACGGAATACCTCGCGCAGCTCCTTGATTCCAAGCGGGTCCAGCCCGTTGATCGGTTCATCGAGGATCAGCAGCTCCGGCTTGGTCATGACCGCTCTGGCAATGCCCAGCCGCTGCTTCATCCCCAGGGAGAAATTCTTCACCGGCTTGCTGTCCACCCCTCTCAGCTTCACCAATTCGAGTGCTTCCTCTATCGCGTTGGTATCATAAAAGCCCATATACTCCCCATGCAGCGCCAGATTCTCGCGGGCACTCAGCTTGTCGTAAAACACCGGGTATTCAATAATGCTGCCCATGCGCTTCAGCATGTCGTAAGAGCGGTGGGTCATCTTTTCCCCGGCAAATTCAATCTCGCCCGTCGTCGGCTTCACCAGATTCGTGATCATTTTCATCACCGTTGTTTTGCCGGCGCCGTTCGGTCCCAGGAATCCGTAAATTTCACCCTGCTTAATCTCCATATTCACACTGCTCACAATTTCCTTATCCTCATAGACCTTGGTCAATTCCCATGTCCGGAGTATCGTTGTCATTTTCCGTTATCCCCTTTAGCCTCTTCTTGTTCTTCCTGGTATTTATTCTACAGGGCGGAATTTGCTTTTTTCTTACTGAAATCTTACTTAATTCTTAAGAAGCTTCAGAAGGACTGTCTGGGAAAAGAGAGCCTAAACGCCGTACGCACATACGGCTGGCTGCTCAGGGAAATGGTGCCGTTCATCTGCTCGGTCAGCCGCTTCGTAATCGTCAGCCCCAGGCCGCTGCCCTGATAGTCGCGGTTGCGCGAATCCTCCAGGGTGTACAGCCGCTCGAACACCTGGTCCTCGTGGCCTTCGGCAATGCCTTTGCCCCGGTCCCACACTTCTATGCATACCCGTCCGTCGTCCGGGTAGAGCTTCAGCCCCAGCACTCCCCCTGCATTACCGTAGGTAATAGCATTGGAGAGCAGATTCGTCAGAATCCGGTCCAGCGCCTCATCGTTGCCCATGATATGAAGCAGCTCTTCCGGGATCTCGATCTGCACATCCGTGCCGCTCTCACTAAGCAGATCATAGAAGGCCAGAATATTCCGGCGGCAGATTTCGCCCAGCTCCACCCGCGAGAGCGGGATATCCCGGTCCCCCGACTCCAGCTTCGCCAGATCGAAGAACCGGTTCATCAGGGCAATGACCTCACCGGCCTTGGTATGGATCGTCCGCAGCATACGTTCCTGCTCTTCCTTGGATACCATCTCATCATGCAGCAGCGTCTCAATATAGCCCAGCACCACCGTCAGCGGCGTCTTCAGATCATGCGACACATTCGCCAGCATTCCGCGCATGGATTGCTCCAGCTTGCTCCGCTTGGCCGCTCCCTGATGATTGACATCCAGCAGCCGGTTCAGATCGGTCAGGAGCTGCTGCACCTGCGGACTGCTGCTCATCAGCAGCAGCCGCTCATGCGATCCGCCTTCTATGATGCTCTCCAGTTTATGGTGAATGTAGTCCAACTGGCGGGCATGCTGCCGTGATTTCAGGAACTGCAGCGTAGTGACCACAAGCAACAGCACAAGCAGAACCAGCAACAGGATGATCACAGCAGCACATCCCCCAGCTTGTAGCCGATCCCCCACAGCGTCTTGATATACTCTGGATGGGAGGGGTCATCCTCGATTTTCTCGCGCAATCTGCGCATATGTACATTAATTACATTCTCATCGCCAAAATAATCCTCATCCCAGACATGGCTGTAGATCTGCGCCTTGGTGTATACCCGGCCCGGACTGCTCACGAACAGCTTCAGAATGTGGAACTCCTTGGCGGTCAGCTTCAGCTCTTGTCCGTTCTTCCGCACGGAGAAATTATCCAGGTCCACACTCAGTCCGCGTAGCTCTATACCCTTCGGCTTCTCTGCCTGCGACTCCCCGCTGCCCTGCGCTCCGCTCCCGGCAGCAGCCTGGCTTCCAGATGCAGCATACCCCGCGCGGCGGATCGCTGCCTTCACCCGGGCCGCCAGCTCAATCATCGAGAATGGCTTGGTAATATAATCATCCGCGCCGAAGCCCAGCCCCAGCGCCTTATCCACATCGCTGTCCTTCGCCGACATGATCAGCACCGGCACAAGGCTGCCGCTGCGGATAATCTGCAGCACATCTGTGCCGCTACGCTTCGGAAGCATCAGATCCAGCAGCACCAGATCGTAAGCATGACCGCCCATGAACTTGCTCACCGCCACATCCCCGTCATATGCGATCTCCACCTCATAGCCCTCTTTGGTCAGATAAGAATGGACCATTTCGCTGATCGCTTCATCATCCTCGATCAGCAGCACCCTCTGTTGCATAATGAACCTCCCGTAATCATCTATGTTTACCTTCTATTTGAAATTATACCCTCTGTCCGTGCCGGGTTCTAGTCATATCATACAGTCTATGGATTCTATGAACCTGACAGGCCGTGGTCCAGTTCCTCCTATCGCTGGACAGCATGGAAGATGCAGACTGGGAGGCTCCGCTGGAGGCCGGAAAATGGTCCCTGAAGGATGTTCTCTGCCACATCATGCTGTGGGACAAATACTTTTATGTGGAGGCTCTGGTCAAAATCAAAGAGGGCCTGCCGCTGACAGCCGCGCATATGGACTTCAATGCATTCAATGCCAATGCGGTTCTATACGCCAGGACAGTGACCCGGCAGGAAGCCATCCGCCTATTCGTCCTGTACCGGACCAAGATTATAGAAGTTGCAGCCTCATTAAGCGATACGGCTCTTGAACAGAATCATCGGGATGGAGACGGCAAAAAATTCAGCATCTGCAAGTATCTGAGAGATTTCATCTCACACGACAAGCATCACAAGAAGCAGATAGAGAAGTATGCAGCAGCGGTTGCGGCCACTAAAGCATAAAACTGCGGCCCCGTCTGTCCACTGAAATCAGGATAGATGGAGCCGCAGCTTTTTATCATTCTTTTGGATATAAAGGATGCTTAATTCATACTGAATTCTACGCTGCTCATGAGACTTCATTAGGTACCGGATATCCGTCCCCCGCTCAGCCACATCCCTGATTCCCCTGCGCCTAAGCTTGGTCTCCCCATCCGTATGCAGGTATACTTTGAGGTCATACAGCCTATTGCCCGGCAGCATACCTCTCCACTTCAAGAGAAGCCAGCAGCAGCGGCGCTACACCCATAGGTACATCCGATACAACCGCTTCGGAAATGTAGTAATCGTAGGAGCCGTTGCGGTCTTTGCTGAGCCCTGCCCCGTGGCAGATCTTGTGCAGATGAACGCCTTGTTCATCTTCGGTAACCAGATGCTTAAGGATTCCCTCGTAGCCTCGAAGCATCGCCGCCTTGAAGGAAGGCTCCAGATAACGCAGCCGCAGGGCTTTGGCCATCGCATAGACGAACATGCAGGAGCCTGTCGCTTCGAGGTAATTGCCTTTGCGTCCCGCCTGATCCAGCACCTGATACCAGAGGCCGCTCTCCTGATCCTGCACCTCAACCAGCGCACCGCACATCCGTTGAAAAATCCCCATCACCGTTCCCCGCTTCGGATGGGTCAGCGGGAAGTGCTCCAGACAGTCCACAGCGGCCATCGCGTACCACCCCATAGCCCGGCTCCAGAAATGTGCGGACAATCCGGTGGAGGAATCCGCCCACTCCTGCTCCCCGGATTCATCCCAGCCGTGATAGAACAGGCCGGTACGCGGATCACGGGTTCTGCGCTCAATCAGCAGCAGCTGACGGGCGGCTTCATCGATCAGCTCCGGACGCCCGAAGACCGCCCCGTATTCGGCCAGGAACGGCGAAGCCATGTATAATCCGTCCAGCCACATCTGGAAGGGATATATTTTCTTATGCCAGAAGCCGCCTTCGGAGGTCCGCGGCTGTCCGATGAGCTGCGCTGCCAGCAGATGGGCGGCTTCCGCGTAGCGCTGCTCACCCGTCTGACGGTACAGCCAGAACAGATTCTTGCCCTGGTTGATCTGATCCAGGTTATATTCCTCCAGCGAATAGGAGCGGATGACCCCGTCCTCCCCGATGAAGCTGTCCATATGCCGCTGCATGAAGGAGAGGTACTCAGGCTCGCTATGCTGCACCCCGGCCCGGGCCACTGACATCAGCAGCATGCCGGGGACATACGCCCAGCGCTCCATTACATACTCGTGCTCCCCTTGTTCATTGCATTGACCGATGAAGGTATCCGCAATTCTGCGGGATAAGCCTGTGCTTACTGCTTCTGATATAGACATCTCTATTCCTCCTGTCGTCTACGCTACCTGTTACCCTACTCCTGCGGACCGGCAAGCTGCTTAAGCAGCCAGGCATACGCCGGTTCCCCATGAATCTCATGACCCCCTGTGAAAAAATCCGCCGCAAGCCGCCCGCCATGGCCCTCTGCCGCATAGATTTGCTCCAGCCGGTCCAGCGCCTGCCTCGCGGCGGCGGGACCAAACAGCGGATCAGCGTCCCCTACCTCCAGGAACAGCCCGCGCGGAGCAATCAGGCCCAGCAGATCCGGCATCTCTGCTTCCAGCAGAATGCCCGGAATATAATTATCCAGACAATGATGCCGGGTGAGAATGCTGGCTGCGAACGTATTGGCGTAGCCGCTGACCACCGCACTGCTGATCCGTTCATCCAGTGCAGCCGTGAAGCCCGCCACCAGCCCGCCGCCGGAGATGCCCATAATACCGATCCGCTCCCCGTCAACCTCTTCCCGCTCCTGAAGATAATCCAGCGCCCGCATCGTCTCATAGATGCGATAGCCTGCCATCGTCTGCCCTGTCATCAGCAGCGCCGCGGACAGGCGGAAGCAGGAATTCTGTCCAGGCTCGCCGCTGGCAAGATCCTCAGCCAGACGCCTGTCTCCGAATCCGAGTACCTCGGGAGCCGCAACAACGAAGCCTTGCTTCACCAGGGAGACGGCAAAATCCTTATGCAGACCCGGGTCCCCCGTCCGCTCCGACCCGTCTGAATTCAAGCCGGTGATCTCGCGGCTGCCGTAGCCATGCCCGTGAATAGCCAGCACAGCCGGGCAGGGCGTTGACAGCGGCTGCTCCGGGAGCAAAAGATACATAGCCATTCGCAGTCCTTCATAGGTGGTAATCTCGACCCGTTCGCGGATATATCCGCTGCAGACTGTCCGCTCCAGCTGTACCGGTTCTAGCGCCGCCCTCTGAGCGGGAAATCTGCCCAGCCGCTCTATGAACCCGGCGGTAAGAGAAGCCCGCCATTGTCCGAATGGAAGCTCTGCGCTGAAGGCAGAGCTTCGCGGTGCAGCAGCCGTCAGTTGATTGATATATTGTTCAAGTGATTCCATCAGGGAAATCCTCCAATCCTGTTAATGGGTATGGGTGAACCGCGGTCCAAGCGATTAATAGCCCTCAGGATGCCAGCCGTCCAGCACAGACAGAATCCGGTACTGTGCGGCTTCCTCCGCAGTTAACTGGCGTGACCACACCACCCGGCCTTCCGGGCAAGCGCCCGGGCCGCTGCTGCCATACTCTTCATAGCGGCTGGTCTGCTCCCGGTCCGGCTGCCCCCAGTTATGCCAGCCTTCGCCGGTCACCGAGCCGTCCATCACCGTGCGGATGAAGGCGACATGGGCGGGGCTTCGCGGGCGACCGTAACCTTTTCCTCATAGATCCCGGGCTTAATCTGTATGGTTACGGCTTGCATCTCCCCCGGCGGAATGGAATCCAGCGCCCCCTGCAGACTGCTGAATCCTTCTCCGGCATTCTTCGAGACTATAATTAACATGGACGGCTCCTTTCAAGGCAACCTGAATGTATTCTATAATAACCGTAACGGCTTGCAGGAGAAGAGGAGATGTATGAACAGCGTATCTGGCCCTAATCCCAAATATTATCTTGAAGACGGGCGCTTCAGCATCCAGCATATGAAGCGCAAAGGCATCACTGCGATGCCGCGCCCCCACAGCCATGAACAGACTGAGCTGTATTATCTGACGGACGGGGAGCGTGTATATTTTGTGGACGACCGGGTGGTTACGGTTCATAAAGGCGAACTGATTCTGATTCCCAGCCGCGAGCTCCATTCCACAGCAAGCTCCGAGAAGGCCGAGTTCGAGCGGATTCTGATCAACTATGACCCGCTGCTGCTGCCTCCGGCACTGAGGGATGAGCAGCAGTGGTTCCAGAACCACCGCTACCGCTTGTTCAGGCTGACCCTGCGCGAGCAGAATGAAGCGGAGTCCCTGCTGAACCGCATGCAGGAGGAATCCCGCATCCGGCGGCCCTTCTACGAAGCCTGTGTCACCGCGCTATTGACCGAGCTGATGATTCTGCTCCAGCGTTCGGAGAGCACGGCCCAGGCCGGCGGCACCCGCCATCCGCTGCACCATCTGGTAACCGAGGTCGCCACCTATATCCGTGCCCATTATCGGGAAGCGCTTACGCTGGAGGAGACCGCTAAGGACTTTTTCATCAGCCCCTCCTATTTGAGCCGGGTATTTCATCGCCTGACCGGCTTTCATTTCCGGGAATATATCGTCCATATCCGGGTCCGCGAGGCCCGGCGTCTGCTGGCCGGAACCCCCGCCAGAATCCAGGAGATTGCAGGAGCAGTCGGCTTCGAGCATCTGTCCCATTTCAATAAAACTTTCAAAAAATCAACCGGCCTGACCCCGCTCCAGTACCGTAAGGAAGCGGGGGCGCAGCCTGCACCGGAGTCCGGAGGGTAGTATCCGGTCCGCCCCGTACCTCTGCTTAATGCTCTGTGATGGCCAGCTCTCCTGAACGGAGAAGCTCAACATCACTGCACTTATGCATCTGTACCTGCGGCTCCTCCTGCGTCTGCAGCCTGATCCGGTCCAGCTTCAACCTGCGGCATGGCGCAGGATGATGCCCCGCCTGCACTGGCATACATTCCGATAGGTAAGCATAACCAATTATAGTTCGTATAAGTTTAATTTTCTTGCGCTTTCTATGTTCTTTTTCCTGTTTTTTATACTTCCTTGTCCTGCAAACAGAAACAGCGACAGCAGGGGACGGATAACATCCCTTACTGTCGCTGCACTATGGAAGTAGAATTCACTCTCGTTGTAGTTCGCTGAAATGAATGAATCAGATTGTTTTAATCAAGCGTCTTAGCATACTCTCTTAACTGTTCAGGCTCACTTGTGTGATACACCATTTGTTCATGATCAAAAATCACAATTACGGGCCGTTTTGCTTCCAGTCCCAGTAATTCCAGCCACTTCAGCTTCTTCTCCTCTGTATGCACAGTCACATGCGGGATATGCTCCACAAGCGCAGGCTCGGAATTAAGCACCTCATTTACTTCATCATCCCAATCCCGTGAATTGGAGAACATATGCAAGTGGAGTACATTCTCTTCCTTGGACACTAGCTGATCAATGACATCTGCTTTCGTAGGGCCGCAGCCAGCAATCAATAAGAATACTGCAACCAGCAAGAACAGCCTATGCCAATGCTTAAGCATGCAATTCCCCCTCCCTATTCCATCTACATACCCATATATTACTACAACGATTCTGCCTTACTTCCTCACATAGAGCGAATAGGTCTCTGGAGCGGCAAAATTTAATTTCTCCGCCAATCGTTATTAATTATACGCGGTGCAGCTTACGGTACCGGGATGGCGTTAATCCCAGCTTCGCCGAGAACACCCGGCTCAGATAGAAGCCGTTCTCGTAACCGCACTGCTGGGCGATCAGTTCAATGGGCAGTTTGGAATCCTCCAAGAGCTGGCAGGCCCGTCTGAGCCGGAGTCCGGTTACGAAGTCTGAGGGGGCTGTTCCATAGGCCGCTCTGAAACGCCGCGTTAATTGTACCGGTGTAATGTTAAGGACACCTGCCAGCTCCTGTAGAGTCATGGGGGTGCAAGCATGCTCCAGCAGCCATTGCCGTGCCTGCTGCATCTGCGGACCCGGATTTGTCTCACCGGAGTGTACTTCTTCGGCCGCGCTGCTGCGCTCGATTTCAAGCAACCTCCAGAGATCCTCCACCATATGCTTCATCCGGCTATAGCCTGGCTCCTCCTGAATCCCTCTACCGATACTCCGCATATAGCGGTAGGTAGATTTCAAACGCTCCACATCCCGGACAGTCCATTGGCCTCCAAGCGTTGCGGCGTCCTCCGGTCCCTCCTCTTCCTCCCATACGAATTGTATGAAATGAAAGGTCAACGGACTAAGCGTTCTCCGGTAAAAGGTTGCCCCCGGCGGACATACAATAATGTCCCCGAACCCGCCCTCCCCTTCGTGGTCTCCGAAGCGGTAAGCGAATTGTCCCTGCTCAACCGCAAATAAGGTCCACACGGGATAGGTGTCGTGCTCCAGCAGGAACTGTTTTTTCTGCTCCCAATAGATGTGGGCTGCCGGACGAACCGACCAATTCATGCGCATGTCTGACTCTCCTTAGGTTGCATTATCATTTGAAATAAAGTATATAGATCAAGAAATTATATGCATTTCATTTGATTATCGATTATTTTATCATGAAACTACGGATATATTAACATACACCAAAGGAGAGATTCAACAATGCGTAGTGAAACGGTCAACACGGATGTAACAGTGGTAGGCGGCGGATTGGCAGGAGTATGCGCGGCGATTGCAGCAGCCCGGCTGGGCCAGCGTGTGGCACTGATTAATAACCGTCCGGTACTCGGCGGTAACTCCAGCAGCGAGGTGCGGGTATGGGTATGCGGCGCAACCTCGCACGGCATTCACCGATATGCCCGTGAAACGGGAATTATGGGGGAGCTATTTGTGGAGAACCAGTACCGCAACAAAGACGGCAATCCGTATCTCTGGGATATGGTTGTGCTTGAAGCGGTTAAGGCCGAGCCGAACATTCAGCTGTTTCTGAACACGGATGTACATGAGGTCGATGCTTACGAGGATGGCAGCGGCCAGCGGAGCATCCGGTCCGTGACCGGGTGGATGATGGGGTCAGAGCGGAGAATTACTTTTGAGAGCGCGGTCTTTCTGGACTGTACGGGGGATGGCCTGGTAGGCTTCCTGGCAGGTGCAGCATACCGGCTGGGCCGTGAAGCACGCGAAGAATATAATGAGGAATGGGCGCCGCTGGTCGCAGATGATATTACGCTCGGCAGCACACTGCTCTTCTATACCAAGGACGCAGGCCATCCGGTCAAATATATCGCTCCAGCCATGGCAAAGGATATTACACAAACCGCTATTGCCGAGCGCCGCATCATCCGCAGCGGCGACAACGGCTGTGCCTACTGGTGGATCGAATTCGGCGGCGAGCAGGACACCGTTCATGACAATGAGGCCATCCGCGACGAGCTGTGGTCTGTTATCTACGGGATCTGGGACTATATTAAGAACTCCGGCAAATTCGACGCTGACAACATGACGCTGGAATGGGTCGGTTCAACTCCAGGCAAGCGGGAGTACCGCCGGTTCATTGGCGATTATGTCCTGAATCAGAACGACATCCTAGCCCAGCGCGAATTCCCGGACCGCGTGGCGTTCGGCGGCTGGTCCATTGACCTGCATCCGCCGCAGGGAGTGTACGCTACAGAGTCAGGCTCGAAGCATATGTATTCGGACGGCAGCTATCACATCCCGTTCCGTTCGCTGTATTCGGTGAACGTCAGCAATCTGCTGATGGCCGGCCGCGACATCAGCGCCTCGCATGTCGCGTTCGGCACGACCCGCGTCATGGCTACCTGCGCGGTCATCGGCGAGGCCGCCGGTATCGGCGCGGCACTCTGCGCCGCCAAGGGAATATCGCCGCGCGAACTGCATGCGGCCCACCTGAACGAGCTGCAGCAGACGATGCTGCGCCAGGACGCTTCCGTCCTCGGGCTACGCAACGAGGATGATGCCGATCTGGCGCTGAAGGCCGCGCTCAGCGCTTCCAGCGAGCGGAGCCGGTTCTGTGTGGAGCAATCCGCGTTCAGCGTCCCGCTCACAGCAAACATCGGCATCACCGTTGCGGCCGATCCGGGGCTGGACGGAATTGAACTGCTGATCGATGCGGCCGAAGCCGCAGAGCTGACGGTAGAGCTATGGGAGACCGGACGGCCCGAGAATTATATTCCTTATTCGTTAATCCAGTCTGTATCAGCTCCCGTTCAGGCCGGAGCCGCCCAGTGGGTGAAGCTCCCGGTTCAGTGGCAGCCAGAGTCACCGCGCAACGCATTCCTGATCGTCAAGGCCAATCCTTCACTGTCGCTGCATATGGCAGATGAGCCCGCTTCGGGAATACTCGCCTACAGGCATAGCGAGACCCCCGCAGCCTCGCGGGACTTCGGCGAGAATCCGCCTGCACAGCCCGTAGTGCAATGGGACAAAAAGAAGTATGACCACAAAGCCCCATGCCTACGCCTGTCTGCTCCTACGAGCGCCTTCGCCGCAGACAAAGTGATTGATGGCTACCTCCGTCCTTACGGCGGGCCGCATCAGTGGTCCTCTGACCGGATGTCCTCCGGCCAGCCGGAGTGGCTGGAACTGACTTGGAACGAACCCGTTACCATCTGTCAGGTACACATCACCTTCAATGACGATGTCAACGAGGATCTGATCAACCTGCATCACCATATCACAGACGCCGAGATCCTGCCTACATTGGTCAAGGATTACCGGATCGAAGCCCATAGCGGCGGGAAATGGACGGTGGTTGCAGAAGCTCAGGCCAACCACAAGCGCAAGCGGGTACACACGCTGAACGAAGCTGCGACCACCGGCCGCTTGCGGGTCGTGGTCCTGGAGACCAACGGCAGTGAGTACGCGGAGATTATTGAAGTGCGGGTGTACGGTTAAATCGCTTTCGGGCATTATCTTGGAAAAGAATAAAAATCATTAGGGGAGGGATTTCCGCAGGGCGGAGATTGCCTCCCTTTTCTGCATAAAGCTGCTGCAGAAATCTGCCCTTAATGTGGGATTACCCGCCTTATCCGGATGCGCCTATCAAACTATAATCAGGTTGTAAGCGAATACAGAAGGGATAAATAGTATTTTCTAAAAAATATGAAAGAGGTGTTCATTTATGTTAAAACGGTTAAGGTTATTAAGTTTAATTGTTTGTATGCTCGCCAGTCTTGTAGCTGTCGTTCCTTTGACAGCAAGTGCAGCGGGTACAATTGTAAGTTATCCGTTACCGTCGGTCTATACCACGACCAATCAATACACGGTAACAGCAGACTCTACCAATATACCGGTAATCGACACTTCGGAGGTATTTGTAAACTATAATTATTGTAATTTCTCTTTTTCAGGTACGACTACAATCACAATAACAGCAAGTGAGCCAATCAATACCTATAATATTTCCCCCAAAGCTTTGGGAATCACTGCAGCCAAGAGCGGAAATACACTTACCTTTACACTTTCATCACCAACCTATCTTATCGTTAAAATCAATAACCTGAAGGATCTGGTGATTGCGGCAGATGCTCTTGAAACCAATGTTCCGGCTTCATCCGGTACAGGGATATACAATGTTAAAACCGGGTACGGTGCTGACAGTACCGGTGCCACTTTGGCTACAACTGCCATACAAAACGCCATTAATGCGGCTAACGCAGCAGGCGGCGGTATAGTATACGTTCCAGCCGGCGTGTACAAGAGCGGTAACATTGTTCTAAAAAGCAATGTTTCGGTTTATCTGGAGGGTAGTTCTGTAATAAGGGGTTCAGGAAATCCAAGCGATTACACTACCCATTTCCATAAGAATTCTCTGAATAAGGATGGAACCTGGTTTATTTATACCGAAACCAATGCAAACAATATTAAGATATACGGCAGGGGAACGATTGACGGCAATGGCCATTATATGAGAAATACAAACAATTATTTGAACAATATTCTTGTACCCTTGCAGTGCAGCAACTTCACGGTTGACGGCATAACCATCAGAGACAGCGGTGGCTGGGCTACAATCGTTACAAGATCTAATAACGTGACTTTCCAGAATACCAAGCACTTCAACAACAATGAACTTGATTATGAGAATGATGCCATAGACATTCAAGAGAGCCAGAATGTACTCATTAAACACACTGTAGCAGTATCGGAAGATGACACTTACTCCTTTAAGACATGGGATGTAGCCACTACGGATATCGCTGCAAACTGGCCGGGAACTCCTGAAAACCAGTCAAATGTAGTGGTCGATGATGCTTTGGCCTGGAGCAGATGTGGAGCATTCAAGGTCGGAGATGGAGTGAAACAGCTTCAGGATGGCATCGTTGTTAAAAACTCTTATGTATACCGGTGCTGGCGCGCTTTAGCGGTAGGTCATCTCTATGGAACTCCAGCAGCACAGAACATCGTATTCGACAATATAGATGTAGAAGGCTTCTGGCCAAGATCCGGGGTTCACTCCAGATGGCTTGATCTTTCTGCAAAAACCGGTCCGATCAAAAATGTGGTCTATAATAATATCAATTTACGCGCTTTGGGTGAAGTTTCAATAATGAAGGGTTGGAATGACACATCTACGGTCTCCGGAGTGACATTAAACAATGTTCGCGTCGGTGGAGTTGCGGTAAATAATTTGACAGATTTGAAAATAACAGATACGAACAGCTATGCTGCAGAGCCAAAATTCAACACATTGAAATTTGAAGCGGAAGGCTATAACCTTAGTTCAGGTGTTATGTCCTATGAGTCAAGCACGGACGGAGGGCTGGATGTGGGTGGAGGCAGTAATGGCGACTATATAGCATTTAAAAATGTAGACTTTGGCAGTACAGCTAAAACAAGTATTGATATGAAGGTTGCATCCGCTAACTCCGGCGGAAAGATAGAATTCCACTTGGACAGTCCTACAGGCCCTATGCTGGGTTCTTGGACGGCAGAAAGCACAGGCGGATGGCAGACATGGTCCCTCAAGAATATCCCGCTTAATGCCGGGACAGCGGTAGGAACTCATACGGTATATGTTACTTTTGTGAAATCAGATTCAACCACAGTTGCCAATTTAACTTGGTTCCAGTTCAAATAGAATGGAAACGGTTTGATGTATGTTAAGCAGGGCCTGACTGTGGTCAGGCCCTTGTTTGGCGTATACGGGACTTTTGCCGGGGGGCGGGGATTACTGCTCCGTCCACTGCCACGGTGTTAACGATTCATTATCGAATCCGCACGGTTCCGTAATATGGAACAGCTCTCGAATCGCTGTAAAGTCGGTCATTACTTATCTCTCCCCGTTCGTCGAATAATTGTTAAATATTCAAGTGTGAATTAATGTAATCTTAACATAGATCATTGGGGGGCGGGTGTACGGGTAACCGGCTCCAGGAGACAAGTGGAAAAAAGCCTAATCCTTTGGCGTACATGCTCAAGGATTAGGCTTTTCTCAGTTTATTTTAACGCTTCATATAAAGCAATAAGAGCCAGGGACTGTCCGTATGCCATCGGCATGAGGGTAATGTTCTTGTAATGCTCCTTATCCATTCCCATACCGGTTCCGGCCGACACATTCAGCACGGTTCCATCTCCGCTAATATTTTGACATACCGATTGAATGGCCTTGTCTGCCGCAGCCTGATAGGAAGAATCCAGAATACCGGCCTTGATGCCTTTGATAATACCTGCGGCAATAGCGGCCGACCCGGATACCTCTTCATAGCTGGACGGGTCCTGCAGGACTGTATGCCACAGACCGGAAGCTGCCTGGAGGCATACCAAGGCATTGACCTGAGCTGTATACGTATCAATCAGAAACTTCCGGATACCCGGGCTAATCGAATCCTGGCAGGCTTCCAGGTAATCGACGATCCCATAGGTGAACCAGGAATTGCCGCGGCACCAGAAGATGCTGCCGAAATTATCATTACGCTCGAAGCTCCAGCCGTGGAAGAACAGGCCGGTATGCTTGTCGAACAAATACTTGATATGGAGCAAAATCTGGTGTTCAGCTTCATGCCCCCACTCCGGCCGGTTAAACTTGCGCCCCGCCTGGTTAAGAAACAGAACCGCCATGAAGAGCGTATCAATCCATAACTGTCCATTGTGCAGGTGAATTCCATCCCGGTTGCCAATGGCAGTGACCGTATGCTGAAAGCCGCCTTCTTTGGTTTTGGGCAACTCATGAATGAGCCAATCCGCATGCTCCCGGCATAGCTCTTCCAGTTCGCTGGAAGGCTCCAGCTGATCCAGGAGCAGCACCAAAGGCAAATAAGGAGCTGTCGTATTAATGTTTTTGGAAGGCAGTCCCGCCTCCAGATTACGGAAATACCAATTCTGAAAGAATTCCATATAACGCGTATCGCCGTAAACCTTCTGCAGCTTGTAAAGACCATACAGACCGACGCCCTGCGGCCAGTCCCATTCTTCAATTCCGAAATCCCGTTGCACAATCCCTACTCTTGTATCGGCCTGAACCACGGTTTTATCCTTTTCATAGTCGCTGCCGCCCAGATTCATCAGCTTATCTACTACCAGCCCAATTTTTTGAAGCAATATTTCATTTGTCATGGATTCCTAAGCTCCTTGTCATTCAATATGTTCTAGTTAAATGGTCCGCAGATGCCATTGATTATTAATTTCTTTAATTAACGCCGTATCGCATTTGGGTGTCCGATCATAGGCCAATAGGCCGTTAATTTCTTGCTCCACATCGGTCAACTGCGTATAACAATAACCATAAATAATCTTAGAAGCGTATATGGCCTTCATGATTCTTGCATATTCCAGAACAAGATCCTCTGAGGATTGTGCGCTGGTATATCCCCAGCCATCGTCAGCGCCAGCCTTATAGCTTATCCCGCCGAATTCAGTTAACAGGATGGGCTCTCCCCGATGCTCATAACCATCTGCATATACACTGCGGGCGGATGGCTTGGAAGCAAGCATCGTTTCCTTCGTGGACAGAATCCGCTTGAATTCTTCATACTTATCCGGCTCATCTGCTCTGCCATGCTGATAATTATGAACCGCACAAATGTCAGTTTGTGTCATTTCCCAGCCATCATTCGAGATCACTAACCGGGTATCATCCAAGGAATGAATAAGACTATACATGGCTAAGCTGTGATACTGCTGCTGCTTATTCGATTTCACCATCGGAATTCCCCAGCTCTCGTTAAGCGGAACCCAGGCAACAATAGAGGGATGATTGAAGTCACGGTCAATAATCTCAATCCATTCTTTGGTTAACCGGGCTACAGCATCACTATTGTAGGAGGGGCTGGCCGCACATTCTCCCCATACAAGGAACCCTATACGATCTGCCCAGTATAAAAACCGCGGGTCCTCTACCTTCTGATGCTTACGGCAACCGTTGAACCCTAATTCTTTGGCTAATTCAATATCTTGCTTCAGGTGTTCATCCGTGGGCGCAGTAAGCAATCCTTCCTGCCAATAACCTTGGTCGAGTACAAGCTTTTGATAATAAGGTTTGTTATTCAGATAGACCATACCGTTCTCTGTATGAACCTTCCGCATGCCAAAATACGATTGTATACCATCCACCTCAACCCCATGATCGTACAGCTTCATTTCAACATCGAACAAATTAGGAGTTTCCGGAGTCCAGGTCCAGCCGGCGTTATGAAAGTTTGTCCGGAAGATTTTCAAGCCAAACAGATCTACCGTCCTACGTGTTATGGGCTGCAGCAATCGTACTCGATCCTGAATAACAGGGACTCCCTGAAAAGAAATCCGAATATCCACATCTAATTCCTCTGATCCATATCCCTCAGATTCAACTTCTATTCCAATGCTCCCCCGATCTACATCGGGCTCAAACTTCACCTGATGAATATAAACAGGGTTCACCGCCTCCAGCCACACGGTCTGCCATATCCCTGTCGTGCGGGTATACCAGATGCTGTCCGGCTTCTCTACCCAGAACTGTTTGCCCCGGGGTATTGTCTCATCCTGTGAAGGATCCTCCACATGAACAGTCACCTGTTCCTCCTGCCCGGTTAAGGCATGTGTAATATCAAAGGAAAATGGGGTGTGTCCTCCCTCATGCATACCGATATAATGACCATTCACATACACCCAGGCTCTATAATCTACCGCTCCAAAATGTAAGACAACACGCTGTTTATACCAACCTGGCTCAAGTGTGAAATTACGCTTATACCAGACATAGTCATGAAAAGAGGTATCGTGTATTCCACTCGCCGGGGTTTGAAAAGCAAAGGGAACTTGAATGGTCTGACTGAAATTTTCACTTGGATCAAACCAGCGCTGAGCAGCTCCAACATTCTTATCATCAAATTCAAATTGCCATGCTCCATTTAAGTTAAGCCATGCGTCTCTAACTAACTGTGGACGCGGATATTCCATCCTGTGTGTCATCCAGCTTCATCTCCTACCCTATTAGTCTGCAACAATAATAGTTAACTTTTTTGCGTTTTTTACAGTAAACCATCTTTACAAGCAAGCAAATACTATCATGATGAAAGCGCTATTTCAAGCTTATATCAGTGTAATTCCTTATTTTCAACTTCGTGGTATACTAAATAAAATTAGCGCTTAACCAGATCGTTTATTGTAAACTAAAAAGTTAACAATTGGAGGTACTTATGTTCTTAGAACTCGATGAGAATGGTATTTCTGTTTTGAAAGCACTGGCCTCTGACACCAGAGCTTCCATTCTCAAACTATTGTTACATACACCGCTTACGGTCAGTGAGCTCGCCAAAAAGTTAAATTTAAGCAAAGCCATCGTATCACGCCATATCCGTTTACTGGAGGACGCCAAGATCATCAAGCTCCAGGACAATTTAGAGGTTACCGATAGCCGTAAGAAGAATTTCATTCTTGCTGTGGATCATATTGCCCTCAACTTACCGAAGAAGCTCCATCTTCCTTTTAATGTAATCACTAATGAAATTAAGCTCGGATACTATTCTAATTTTTCGGTCACCCCTACATGCGGATTAGCCAGCCCCGCCAAAGTAATCGGAAAGTTAGATGATCAACGGACCTTCGTCTCCAATGACCGGATTGAGGCTTCCTTACTTTGGTTTGCCGAGGGCTTCGTTGAATATATGATTCCGAATGATTTCAACCACAATTTCACTGCAGAATTATTAGAGTTATCCTTAGAGCTCTCTTCAGAGTTCCCTGGTTCCAACAATAATTGGCCCAGTGATATCGCTTTTTATATCAACGATGTTTTTCTAGGCACCTGGACGGCTCCGGGTAATTTTTCAGATGTGCGCGGGAAATTAACACCAGCCTGGTGGGATAATGAACTAAGCCAGTACGGCCTTTTGAAGCATTTAAGAGTCACCAAGAAAGATACAGGAATAGACGGTCAAAAAATATCATCAGTTACCCTTGCCCAACTAAAGATCGAAGATTCCCCCTTCATCCGGTTGAAGATTGGTATTGATGATCACTCTAAGAACAAAGGTGGACTTACTATTTTCGGGGAGCACTTTGGAAATTATCCGCAGAATATGCTGCTTAAAATATTCTACACTGAAGCGGAATAGACTTGAACTTGAAGCTTCATCGTCACTGCGGTGAACATTTGGACTTCCGGCCGCTGTTGTCCCCAGATTTCTTGATTTATTCCGCTCTTCGCGGTGGAAATCCGGTGACAAAGGCGGTCGCTGCCGCTCCTCCAGTTCCAAATTTCCCCTCCGCTTCTTTTGCTTTTTGTTAGTTTCTTTAGTGCTTCTTATATAGGCTTCGAATCTCCCAAGGTGCTTACGCAAAAAGGCTCTCCATGAACGATGTACATCGTTTTGGAGAGCTTTTTTATGGATAATATTCTGATACAATATAAGGACAAACCAAATTCGAGGTGCCAGCCATGCAATGGGAAGAGGTTCGGAAAATTTATCCCAATCAATACGTCAAGCTGCAAATCCTTGCATCACATACCGAAGGCAACACTAAGTTTGTGGATGAAGTCGCACTGATCCGTGCTATTCAAGACCCCCAAGAAGCGACTATGGAGCTTCTACAATCTAAGGACGGCGTGATTGTGTCACATACCGGAAATGAAAAATTGAAGGTTGAGATTCGTGTTTTTAGTAGACCGAGAGTGGCTCGAATAACCAGAATACTTACAGATGAACAAAAGAAGCAAATGACTTCGGTTATCTTCAAAGATGAAGGTGTTCTCTCTCAACTTCAACAAGCTCAAAAAGATCACAGAGATGGAATTTCTACTTACAGTGACAGCGAAGAGGAGTTCGCCCAGTTACTGGACAAGACCCAAAACGAATAACAGCCTAACCTCTCAGCATATTCGCTGTGGTTAGGCTATTTTTTGTACAATAACTCTCTTGCCTTTCATGCAGCCTGCATCATGCGATAGCTGAAAGGGAAAACAAATCAAACCATGAACGGCATTAAAAATGATAAGATATCTTATCTAGAGACCTTATCACTTTTATTGAATTTCATTTTACTCGTCAATTTTATCATTCTTTCTAAATTACTCCTATCAAAAAAATCTTCTGCCTAGCGATCCTTTAACTAAGGAAATATGTTTTAAATCTCTCCAAATCCATGAATACACAATTTCCGTTACAGGAGAATGTCCAAATATGTCAAGTACTTCTTCAGTAAGAGTATATCTATTAAAACCCCGAGAATTTGGTCTCATGTATTGAAGCTTTTCAAAGTTTGATACATCATTCCATAATTCCTCCCGCCTACTATGTGTGGACTCATCAGCTATTTGAATATCTACCCTTGATTTCACCTCTAATGGTAGAGCCTCCAGATACCAAAAAAGTGTTGGTCCATTGCCCTCAAAAGGTAGTGTCAGTTCTCCATGAAAAATTGCCGGGAGAGTTGAACCCATATCCATTACGAGTTTAAAATTAGGAAACCACTTTTCTACTAATTGTGCATATGCATATAGCGCCGCTGAATATATAGCTATTGTTCTGGACAATAGCTGCCCACCAGAAAAATCACTCCATACCCAATTTTCCCTTGAAATAATATCAGGACCAGGCCAGGGTGGAACGATTACTTTTTGTCCTAGTCTCTCTAGATTATATATACAGTCGTAAAAATAATTTAAATTATGTTTTTTTCCATTAATATAATAATTATCTACAGTTCCTACCTTGGATTTTCGATGCTTTATCTCAGAAATTTCTATCGGCGAGGAATGAAGCGAACCTTTATTAAGTACCGTCAATGCACTTCTCCAAATATATTCATCCATAAGTGGTCCAGTATCAATTGGAAGAGAATATTCCTTGAGAAGTTTACTTAATTTGCTTTGCAATTCTTCAAGTGTCCATCTCCAAGCCCATGCTGACTGAAAACCTGGACGCGCACTTCTCATTGACGGCCATTCATATATATTACCTTCTGAGAATATACCTTCCTGAAGAATTACAACATCTGTAATATCCCTCTCTCCTTCATACCATGATGTAGTAAGATGAGCCCCCTCCGTTCTAACGCCTAACTTTTTCACTTTCCCATCTTTCAAGGGAGCAATGAGGTATTTCAAAGGTCCAATAGCTTGTATCCATACTTCCATACGGGATCTTATTTGATTACCACATTCTAATGCAGGTGGTGGAAATACCTCATTAGAGAGACCCCATGTAGACAAGCCTTCGTTAATAATAATTGAAGCGAAGCCAGGATGTTTAAGTACTAATTCTCCAAAAACACCTGATACAGTCTCGCTTGAAAAGTTAGCTAGGAAAATCGCTAATGGATACTTCCAATTCTCAATTCTAGATGAATTAATCAATAAATCAGAGACACTTCTCTGTCCGTTTGCAATTGCTTCAGCAGCAAACCACTGAGAAATTATTGGTAGCGAAAAAGAAATTATGCTTTTGGTATCTATATATACCACAAACCCAGTATCAATTAAGAGTTCTAAATCCTTAGTGAATCCGATTTCATTAACAGGGATAAAACTATTATCACGTTCAATGGTTAGTATGGCTAATTTTTGAAGCATAAACCTAGCTTCGTTTATTCTTTTTCCGGTTTTCTCTATCGATTGAGTAATTAAAAAGTTCAACAGTTCAATTTTCGAAATAGAACTCGAACTAAAATCTGTTCTATTTCTATAGTAAACACCTGCCAAAAGGGTGAATAAAGGCCGTTTGACTGCATCTTTTATCTCCTCGGACCAATTATAAATATTACTTGGCTGAAATTTCTCCCCAGCTATAAAGATAATCAATTTAATTGCTTCGTCCTCTGAAAGAGGCTCTATGCTTCTTATTTCGGGGATATTATTAATACTTATTTGAGGCCGACTTGTAATAAGGATCTTAGAATCTTCCCAAGAGTTAACTATATATCTTGCTTCATTTAATAGTTCTTTGGCATAACTCGTACCTACTTCATCGGCACCATCAATAATCACGAAAATCTTTTTACGATTAATAGGATTGAAGACACTTAAAAAATCATTAATCTTTGATTCTATTCCACTTCGAGCCTCATTTGCATTCAAATAAATTGGAAAAGGGGCTGATATATCCTGCTTCACTGCTATCAACGCCTGACGATAAATCTCTTCAGTAATGTATGACTTACCAATTCCCATCTCTCCACTCGCAACTATAAGAGGGCATTCCTTAGTAGGACTAATTTCAATGAGTTCTCTCTTTATGATTGAATTTTCAAGTAAACTAATGGCTATTTCTCTAGGAATACCTATTGCCTGCATTCTTACTAAAACTCGTGCATTTGACTTGCGAATAAGTTTGTCTACCTCTTTGTTCTCAATTTCTTTAGGATCTTCCAAAGATACTATTGCATCACCATACTTTTCTAAAGGGAAAGACTTTATTTTTCCTAGTGGAGGTTTTATAACTCTAGGTTGCCCAGTTACGAAGCGGTACAATTTTTCATATGCATTTTGGAGATTATAATAGGTATAGGGCCTTAAAGCCAAGGGAATATATTTTATATCTTCCTCACAAAAGACCACTGGTAAAATTCGTTCATTCTTCTCCGCTTCATATAGAAACTGTAGAATATACTTCCCCTCCCACTTACCTCCCTTTCCTCTCCCCTCCTGCTCATTTCCCTCAAAACGAGTACAATAATTATCTGAACAAACAGCAATAATATAATCAGATTCTTTAATCATCTCAATCATCCATTGGGCCCAACCCTGAGCAGGATTTTCATCATACTGGTCTATTACAGAATCTATTCCTTCCTCACGCAACTGATTTGATAACAAGAGCACTTTGTTCTTATGTTCATCCGAATCATGACTATAACTTATAAAAACTTTTTTTACCTGTTCCATTGCTGCCCCTCTTTCTTTCACCAGAAAATGCAAAGGCTTTTAATAAATTCATTAAACTTTTTTTAAAAAAAATTGCCCCTAATTGTGATACAGTTCACGTTGACTTCTTTGTTTAGAAGCGGCATGTCTATAGAAGAAATGACCGCTAAATTGCGGTCATTGTAATTGGAATTGTATTTTTATTGCTTCAATGCATTCATTCATAGTTAATTTCACAGAGATATTATTCTCGTCAGTATCAACCTGGGACAGAAACAAATTCCATATTGGTTCGAACAGTTCTGTTTCATTTGTACTGTCTACATTTATTTTCCTTCTCCAATCTACTGCCCATCGTTTACACATTTCTTTAAATAGCTCTATATTGAAACTGACTACTAGTATTGTACAAATAGACGCACACTCTTGGAACTCCCTATATCCAACATTTAGTTTCACCATTCCATCATTTCGTGGAATCCCTAATTTTATAGCATTTTTTCCTGCCAGAAAAGAATTAGAGTGTACTATCCCGTGTCTCATTTCACAAATAATCCCATACTCTTCTAGTATTCCCGAAATTAAGCTATTGTTCTTCACTTCAAATTTAATGAAATTTTTACATGCAGCTGTGATTCCGTCAATACCCGCAAAAGATGTATTCTCAAAAGCTCCACGTTCAACATTTATAGCCCCATGCCATACTACTGAACCTAAGTTTATACTTTGCTTTGATGCACACTCTTGAGCAGAAGGGCAAATCCGAATGATATTAGCTAGCATATCCCTAAAATAATTCTCAGTAGCAGAAATAATACCTACAAGAAGCAATGGACCAAGTGCTTTGTTCTGGTCTAGTAAATCTCTTGACCCAATTCTGAGTAGCTCTCTTAGAGTAAAATAGTAACTATCAATTGGTGAGGTTAATGAATTCATCCCTTCAGCCATGTAGTTAGCTATATCTTCAACTTTCTGTGTACCCGTTACTTGGTTGATAGAATTATACCACTCCGTATTGCTCATACAATGAACTCCTCGGCATATGAATATATCTTTTTAGCCCATTCAGGACCAATCTGTGGCACTTTACGTAATTCACTGTTATCAGTATCCATTAGTATGTCTTTTATTGTTTTGATATTTGAGTTAAGTTTTATACTCTCTACCCTTCTGCTCGTTAAGGGTAATCTATCAATATCATTTGAAATTAAAGACTCAAATATTGAAATGCTTTTTAACATAGCCCCGCAATTCGGACAAAACTTTGCATTCTCATCTGTCCTGGGGGTTTTACATTTATCGCATGGCGGAAGAGAGAGAGGAAACATAGCGCCCACATCCTCTGTCCCTAGTAAAACTTGAGGCGTAACTTTTTTAAACAAGTGAGAACTTCTCTTACTCAAAGAAATAGCAAGGTCTTGATTTTTTATACTCTTTTTACCTATAAAAGCGTTTCTATCAATTAATGAAGCATAATGAATAGTAAAAAGTTCATATACACCTTCTTCACGACCTTTACTAACTTCCCCTTTAGGCATCACTAATCCTGCGTACTGATAAAAATCTAAGACTTTCCCAAACTCCACAGGATATGACTTACTTATAGCTATGGAGACACTTTGAGACGTAGCTTCTTTATCTTTATTATATTCTTTTATTAATTCAGTGATTTTCGAAAATAACTGTTCACCTTTAGAAATGAATTCAGCATATGTTGGAAGTTTGACTTTTAAAGATGAGTAGACGGCCATAGTTTGTTTTAAGCTATTACTAATAGCACTATTTACAGAACTTCTATTAAATGAATAATTGAATTCATCATCTTCATCATCAGAGACTTTATAAAAGTTTCTAATCATATTAAGCAAAGCCCTTGGCATACCAAAAGATGCATAGCATACAATTTCTAGCAAATCCTTCCTTTTTATAAATTCCTTAAGCACATTTGCAGGGAGTCTTCGTTCCAATAATCCGATCATAAATTCAACGTATCCAACAGAATCCGGTTTTATCCAAACGTCAATTTCCTCTGCATCATGACCAACATGGAAGGTTGGTGAATAAACTGTAACTCCTGGGTATACAGCTGCTTTTGGAGAAATAAGTCTACTTTTAATTGTTCTAAAAAACTCAAAGAAGTCTCTCTGTTGATCAGCCGAAAACGCATGAGCTGCATCATCTAACAATAATACACAGTGCGTTTTATTTAAATTACCTAACACTTTAGAAATTTCTTCTTCAATTTGTTCAACAGTGATAAGCACTTCCTCTTGAACTAACTCAACATGCCTAAACTCAATATTACTAATAATCTTTTCAATATTACTCTTTGTGTACTTTAACAAACCAAAACTTTCAATATTCAACAGTTCCAAAGATTGATACAACCCAAGATAAACTTTAAATAACATCCACTGATTAAACCAATACACAGCATTAGCATTTGACTTATATAAAGGTTCAATTTTTAAAGATGATTTGAAATTAACATAAATAGGAAAGGAAGATTTAGGGTTTTTCGAGCTTCCATTAGCAGATAACTTATAATAAGTCTTTAACATTAACGTTGTTTTTCCTGATCCTCTAGGTCCTACTAAAAGTTTTGCTCCACCATGAGATAATTTTCTAATTATGCTATCTTCCTCTGGATGTTCAACGCTCCATTTTTGAAATTCTTCTGATGCAATATATTCTGCTTGCTCAATAAAAATATCAAGATTCAAATCCATCCCCCCAATACACCTCATATTATAAGTATTTCCAAGCCTACTCATTACATTCTATCAATCCTTCAACTATTACTCCACTAAAACAACATTAAAAAACGAAATAGTTCTTGCATTGTAATTCCAAATTGATTACATTTCCCTTCCAAGCCTTACACTATATAATACATCCTAAATCTCCTCTTCCTCACCAGTTTATGGTTAAAATTTTTATCCGTAAAGCCAAAAATCACATACAAATATTGAACGCCAAAGAGAGTTTCTCTTCGAAAATCACCGATTGCAGAATGTTCGAGATTGAAGTAGACTTTTTCATGAGGTCGCCTCGTTTCGGATGTTTGTAGGGTACAAACACATTACCGAAGAAGCGACTTTTTTGCTACCTTCTTTTGCCTAATCAATTAAGCCTACCCTTGCTAATCGGGCGCGATAAACCCTCAGGAAGCTATTAGTTAATATAATTCCAACTCTTAAATCTGATGAGCTTACTAGAGTGTGGCCTCCTCTGCCCATAACATCATTTGAGCAAATATTAGTCTCTTGCGAGTTTTCCTTCAAAACTTGCCCTTACTTGTGATATGTCCCCCCATCATACTCCCTCCCCTCCCCCCATATACATAGGAAGAACGGTTTACAAGCTGGAAGGAGAGATGGATGCATGCCCGGAGATGACGAGATTAAAGCGCTGGAGAGGTCGATTGCCGAGATTACGGAGATTGCTACCGGCTTCGGCCTCGATTTTTATCCGATGCGTTATGAGATATGTCCTGCGGATATCATTTATACTTTTGGTGCCTACGGGATGCCCACCCGGTTCGGACACTGGAGCTTCGGCAAGACGTTTCACAAGATGAAGTCACAATACGATTTCGGCCTGAGCAAAATTTATGAGCTAGTCATTAACTCCAACCCGTGCTACGCCTTTCTGCTCGACGGCAACTCCCTGGTACAGAATAAGCTGATCGTCGCGCATGTGCTGGCGCACTGCGACTTCTTCAAGAACAATATGCGCTTCTCCATGTCCAACCGGGATATGGTCGAGAGCATGGCAGCCACTGCCGACCGGATCAATGATTATTCAGTCACCTACGGCACCGATACGGTCGAGGGCTTCATAGATTCGGTGCTCGCCATCCAGGAGCATATCGATCCCAGCCTGATTCAGCCGCGCAAGCTGGGCAAGACCCATCTGCTCGAAGCCAAGATGAAGGAGCGTAAGGACTCCCCTCCCGGCGGGCCTGGACCGGCTAATGCTTACAGTGAGCTGTGGGATCTGGAGAAGAGTACTGACGTCCCGCCAGTGCCGGAAACCGCCGGCAAACGCACCTTCCCCCCGGAGCCGGAAAAGGATATCGTCTGGTTCATCCAGCAGTATTCCACTGCCCTGGAGGACTGGCAGCGCGATATTATGACTATGCTGCATGATGAAATGCTCTATTTCTGGCCGCAGATGGAGACCAAGATCATGAATGAGGGCTGGGCCTCCTACTGGCATCAGCGGATCATGCGCGAGCTGGACCTGACGTCTGAGGAGACGGTCGAGTACGCAAAGCTGAATTCGTCCGTGGTGCAGCCTTCCCGCCAGAGCCTGAACCCGTATTACCTGGGGCTGAAGATCTTCGAGGACATTGAGAAGCGCTGGGACCGGGACAAAATGTTCGAGGTGCGCGAGCTGGATTCCGACCTCTCCTTCATCCGCAGCTATCTGTCGAAGGAACTGGTGAACGACCTGGACCTCTATGTATTCGAGAAAAAGGGCCCGGAATGGAAAATTACCGATAAAGCGTGGGAGAATGTGCGCGACCAGCTGGTGCTGGCCCGGGTGAACGGCGGCTCCCCGTACCTCGTCATCCAGGATGCCGATTATGAGCGGAACGGCGAACTCTTGATTGCCCACCGCTATGAGAGTATCGAGCTGGATCTGAAATACCTGGAGCGCACGCTCCCGCATATCTACGCCCTCTGGGGCCGTACCGTGCATCTGCAAACCGTCGTGGAAGACAAAAACGCCCTGTTCACCTATGACGGCAAAAAGGTACAGCGGCGGTTTATGTAAAGAAACGTATGGGTTCGCACAACAAGCCGCAGTGTAGTTGCTATGTGCAATTACGCTGCGGCTTGTTGTGGATTTGTATTAGATTTGGAGGTCAAACAGTGCTGCAAAAAATAATTAAATATAAATTATCCCAATTTTGTTTTAATAGTATCCGTATGGGTTAAATATCTCCTGTGATTTATAATGGGTAATTCTGGATGGTCTAAAATTACCCTCATACAGAAACCAGACGGGAGAGGACGTTAGTGAAAGTGAAACAAATGGCAATACTGCTGCTCATCATGTGTGTGATTCTGACAGGCTGCATGGGGGGCAGCAAAGAAGGAAGTCCAGCGCCTTCATCCAGCCCGGCCGCCACGGCAACTGCCGAAACGAAGAACAATTCGGGGAACCCTCCGCCGGAGGCTTCACAGACCGTGTACGATCTGAAGCAGAAGTATGATTCGGACGAAGCAGCTCACAGCCCAGGCATCATGCCTATGTATAATGTGGAGCAGGATATGGAATTCATCTTCAGATTCAATACCGATCTTGGCTCAGAAGCCATTGGCAAGACGTTATCTGTACATACCGATATCAAGGCACTGCCGGAGAGCAAGGTAGGAACCCTTGAAGACTCACAGCTTGTAGGCGGCAAAAGCGTATACTCCATCAAGCCGCTCGGCTTCGGCGTACTCCCTTCCGATTCCCTGCGCGAAGCCGGAGGCAGCTCCTGGGGGAATGCCCCCGTGTACTACATCCGGCTTAACTATGATCTGGATGCCAAATCGCCTACTCCGCTGAAGCAGCCGATTATAATTCCGTTTACGGTGAAATCGGATCTGCCTACACCGACTCTGGATGCCGACATCAGCCCTGACGGCAGACTGACTCTGGTGTGGAATGAGGTGCCGGGCGCTGAGAGCTACAATATATACAGCGCTTCGCATATCACGATGGAGAACACGAATGAGCCGCTCAGCGGTGCGGAGCAGGGCTATGCGGATCAGCGCCCGTTGCTGATTGCAACAGTGAAGGGCACTTCGTATAACGATTTCATGAAAGACGGACGCGGTGCGCTCGGTGTAGTAGATGAGATGATTACGAGCGTACAGAATAACAATGTCCAAGGGGAATATTACGTCACTGCCGTTCAGGGAGACAAAGAATCCAGGTTCAGCCGCTCGGTGGACACCGTGGCATTATCCAAACGGCTGCCGCGAACCGTGGCTTCTGAAGATACTATCAACCTGAAATCATTCAAGAATGCCAAAGAGCTGCCCAAAACCATACCGGTTCAGTTCATTGACGGCTCCAAAGCCTCAGTAACTGTGATGTACGACACCGCAGCTATCAGCCTTAAGTCTTCCGGTCCAACCGATGTCCCGTATAAGATTCAGGGCACCGCGCTCAAGGGATATGTCCAGGTCTCACAGCTGACGGAAGCAGACCTTAAGAGTCTTGCAGCTGCCCAGAGCAACAAGGCGAATCCGGGATATGTGGAGCCGCAGAATGACACGGATTATGTGCCTGCACCGGATGTACCGACCATCATTGACAACAAAGATACCGGGAACGCCAGTGAACCTGGAGATAATATTATCGACCAGCAAAAAGAAAATACCAAGAGCAAGGTAGAGGAAGGCAACAAACAGGCGGTTCCGGGCACCACGATACGGGCAGACCTGATTCATGCAGACTCTGCGCTGGAGGAGTATCTCGCGTTGACCCTGATTAACGGCGACACCGAAATCTCGCTGCAAGCCTTCCCGGAGGCGCAGAATGCCCGTACCCTGGTGGATGTAATTGAGAAGGTAGTCTACCAGAACCCGCTCATTCTTGGCTTCCGCGGCTATGGCTACGATTATGAGAAGCTGACGCTGAATGTGAAGTACGATGATTCTGCCGAGACCATCCGCTCCAAGCAGAAGGAGATTCTTACCGAGGCAGATAAAGTAATCGCTGCTGTGATCAAGGAAGGCATGAGCGCAGATGAGAAGCAGATGGCGATCTATGATTATCTGAATGATAACACCGCCTATGACGATGCTGCACTGGAGAATGCCAAGGAGCAGGAGTTCAAGACAGTAGATGCGAAGTATAACGATTCCTTCAATACCTATGGCATTCTGGTTAAAAAAGTCGGCGTATGCATGAGCTATGCCCATACCTTCCAGCTGCTCTCTGATCTCGTCCAGGTCCCTTCGATGGTCGTCACAGGAACCATGAGCGGCGTGAATCACGCCTGGAACAAGGTGAAGATCGGCGACGAATGGGTCAATGTCGATCCGACCAACAATGCCACCAATACTGGACTGCCTTATCTGCTCTACAACTCCAATGACGCTACAGCCTCCGATGTAGAGTATGTGATGGACAAGGCCTACTGGCTGGACCATGAGCTGTCTCTGTTCAAGGCCACCAGCAATGCTAACGATTATTACGTGACGCAAGGACTTGAGGTAGATTCCCTGGAAGCCTACAAGACTAAGCTGGCCGAACAGTTGAAGAAAGGCGAGACTCTGGTAGTTCTGCGCATTCTGGGCAATACCGACAGCTCGGAGCTGATGCAGAAAACCGCCGAGGTCATTAAGCAATACGATGCCACTAAGCTGGATAGTGCAGGCATGGTTGAGCTGGGAAGCTACGTAGCGGTTCAATTGGATGCCGCAGCCGGGCAGTAACAATCGCAAGAAAGGCAAGCCCCTTTATCGGGCTTGCCTTTTCTTTTATTATAAATTTCCAGCGACCATCTGACTGTTCCCCTTCATACGGGAAATATTAAGAACTCAGTTCCAGATATACTGCATCTTTTTATACCCGACATCCCATATTTTCAATTCGCCTTTAATCGTGATCTTCAGCTCATCCCCCGGCAGAGCCGGCATCTCGTATACCACAGGGTACTGTTCAGGATTAGTACGCTGATAATCTCCAGTATAATTAAAGATCTCCTGGCCATCCCGGGTAATACTGATCTCACCGGAATAATCCGTTGGTTCAGGGTTTCCGAAAGTGAAGCAGAAAATGGTCCGGCCTTCAGACTTGTACGTGAACGTTCTGGAATCCTCGCCTTCCGCTCCATACAGGTTTGAACCGGGCGTCACCTTCTGTCCGTTGATTTGAATACTGCCCGGTTTGTCTCCTGTGGATGAATTGCCCGAGGTGTCCTTCCATTCAGTGATCGCCGTAAACGGACCCTCTACTTTTGTTATTATTTTGTCTACCGCCGCGCCTAGTCCCCATAAAGCTATAAAAAGGACCAACCCCGATAAAGCCGTTGCCACCAGATTGCGCCCGAGGCTCCGGTAACGGAAACCAAGCTTGTACGCCCCAAAACCGAGAGCTGCGCCAATCGAATTCTGAAGAGCGTCGTTGATATCGAAGCTGCCCAGGAAGGTAAGAGCCTGGAGCGTTTCCAGCACAAGAATCGCGATGAAGAACAAGGTGATGAACCGGACGAAGCCGACCCGGTACAGCCATGGAATCAATATACCGAAAGGAATAAACGCAATCGTGTTCCCGAACCCCACCAAATCCATCAGGGTTGGAGGCATAAGATCAGATGGAGACGGCAGCTTAAGGAAGTTATCGGGCATGAAGATAAAGGTGTAGATGGTATGATCCGAAGCCTCTCCTCTGCCGAAAGCGAAGAACATAAAATAAAGCACAATAATGGTATAGACTACAGTTACAGTTAGTAAAATCTTGCGTTGTTTGACCATGGTTAGCTCCTCCATCTCTATTTTTCCACATATTACTATAACTTATTTGACAATTTCATGAAACCCGCGCCCCCGCACTGGAACATAAATCTCCATCACGGAATCCACGCGGGCGTGACAGCGCTCATCGTAGAATTCAAAGTTCAGCTTGTCCTCGTCGTGCATATAGCCGCTGCCCGGGAACCAGTCCTCGAAGATATACCTCCAGGTACTCTTGACCACCTCAGCAAAAGTCTCCGGTCTCGCCTCATCGGTAGCGTCCACCGGAGGTGTCGTGAATACCACGTACTGCGCCGCCGGTACAACAGCCGTAAGCATGTCAGGAGTGACCTTACTGAAGTCCTCCACTATAACCCCCAGCAGATACACAGCATTACCGCCAGCATCTGACGGTATACATAATCCGACCTCCCCGTGCTTCGGCGGATTCAGCTTCGCGTACATCTGATCCTCCAGATTGTCGCCCTCATAGTAATACCAGAAGGAAGCGACATCCTGCGTAGCATTCCCCGCCTCCACATTCGTCTCAATCCCGTAACCCGCTACGTTAAAAGCAGGCCGCTCCACCCTCACCGGCTCTGCCATATAGGCCCTGATCTCATACTCCAACCTGTCCCGGAGATATCCGCTCATCCGCGCCGCATACTGGGAGGGGCTGTAGCCGTAGGTCTTGCGGAAGGCTTTGGCGAAGCCTCCGGGTGTCTCGAAGCCATATTCCAGCGCAATCTCCGTAATCTTCCGTCCGTTGAACAACTCTACGGCAGCCCGTGACAATCTTCGGGTGCGCACATATTCCATGACCGGCATGTCCTGAGACTGGCTGAACATCCGGCAAAAATGGTACAGCGAATACCCCGCATACGCCGCAATCTGTTCCGCTGTCAGCGGGTCCATAAGATGCTCCTCAATATAATCAATCGTCTGCCCGATTTCCCTGCTGTAATTCAGTGACTCCACCGGCCTTTCAGTATACATAGGTGAATCCATTATAGCAGACGCCGGCCTGCGGGACTGATCCAGCCTTGCTGTATCCTCAGGATTACTCCAGACCTAAGCAGGATGCCTGCGGCCCGGTCAGCGCTGTATATCCGTCAAGCCTTTCATAATGAATTCCACTATATAATCCAGAAGCTGCGGAAAATGGCTTGCCCCGATCTCTTCCTTATGAATGTCGATATACGGTATAGAGTTAAACAAGGCGAGAATCATCCCGTCTTCCAGATCCGTTCTGATTTTCCCCTTGGACTTCCAGTTCCGGATTAACTCCAGCATGCCGCTATTCATCATCTCATGAATACCTTCAATCCCGCCATGCGCATAGAATTCCTTCTCCAGCTTGCTGAAGAGTGCTTTATTGTACCATTCCTTCAGAATGGGGTGCTCATTCATCCCGCTGTAATTAAGCTCCATCATCTGCTTAAGCACCTTGGCTGGCTCATCATCCACATCGACCTTAGCCATCATGCTCCGCTTCAGTTCCTCATTCTCCCGCAGATAGATCTCTATGAACAGCTTCTCTTTGGAAGCATAATAATTATAGAACGTGCCTACGGCATATCCGCACAGCTTGGTGATGTCGGACACATTGGTGTCCTTGAAGCCCTTGGAGCTGAACAGCTCTGTACCGCATCTGAAAATCTCTGCCTTCTTATCTTCCATTTATAAGCCCTCCACGCCTGAGTGAATCGTTTTCAATTCATTCACACAATGTAGCACAGCCTTACAGGCATTACAATGTACTTTTATATTCAGCTGACACGTATCACTTCCAATTTTGGTGAATAGGCTATTGTAATGAATTCAAGAATGGAGGGTTCCCGCATGAATTACAGGAACGAAGATTCGAACAGTCCAGTTCACCCGTCAGGCTATCGGCATCTGCCGCAGCCCTACCCTTATTCGCATTATCACTACCTGGTACGTTCGGAGTCCGCTGAGGAAACCGCTCCGAGGATGGCTCAGAAGTCTGCAACTGCCGGGAATACGCAGACTGTCCGGGCCTCCGAACCTCCGGCCGCTCCAAATAAGCTTGAGCATGACCATCCGGAGGACAAAATGGACGGCTGGCAGCAGATTCAGAATGCCAGTAAGCCGCAGACGGTCCTGGAAAGCGGACATCCGGCTGCCGCGAACAAGCCGGTGGAAGGCCATCCCGGGGCAAGTGAAGTCGGCGGAAAGGGTATTCATGTCGATGCGGGAGGCGAGTTAGGGGGTAAACACGGCATCGGCTTGAATGCCGGCGGAAAGCTGGCATACAGCGGCGCAAGTATGCAGGCAGGCGGCCATATCGGCAGCAGCTCTTATGGTATTGAAGCGCAAGGCGATTCCCATGTGGGCAACGGGCAAGGCCTCGGCGTGAACGCTGAAGCCCAAGCCTTCGGCAAATACGGGGTGGCCGCACAGGGCAAGGCCCAGCTCGGCGGCGGGCAGGGCGCAGATGTCCAGATGGGCGCGCAGGCCGGGGGCGAACACGGGCTTAATGCAGATGCGGGTGCTCATCTGGGCCTTAGTCAAGGTGCCGGTTTTGACTCCCATGTTCAGCTCGGCGGCAACAAGGGCATCGGGGCTGAAGCCAAGGCCCAGCTCGGTGGCGGCGAAGGCGCAGGCATCGGCGTGGGCGGACAGCTCGGCAAATATAACGGCGAGTTAAGCTTCAAGATTGGCGGCAAGCAGCAGGAGCCTAAGGATTCTCAGGAGGATTAGAGGCTTCCAAGCGAATAAGGAATCATCTTGATCCCTAGACAACATAAAGGGAATATCCTTAAGCCATCATGATGGCCTGGGATATTCCCTTTTTTGCAGAACCCGTATGTCTAAGTGGAGCTGTGTCAGCGGTTTAGCAGGCTTCCGACATATTTCAGCAGCTCATTGGCACAGATTGGGCAGTAGTTGTGCTCGTCGATCAGACGGCGGCTGACCTCGTTGATCCGTTTGAGCTGGCTTTCATCCGGTGTCTTGGAGGAAGTGGTGATTTTGACGATATCCTTGAGGTCCGTGAACAGCTTCTTCTCGATGGCTTCCCGCAGCCGGTCGTGATTGTTGTACTCGAACTTCTTGCCCTTGCGGGAATAGGACGAGATACGGATCAGAATCTCCTCGCGGAAGGCCTTCTTCGCATTCTCCGAAATACCGATCTGCTCTTCAATGGAGCGCATCAGCCGCTCATCCGGCTCCATCTCTTCATCGGTAAGCGGGTCGCGGATTTTGGACCAGTTGCAGAAGGCTTCAATATTGTCGAGATAATTCTCGAACAGCGTTTTGGCGGATTCTTCAAAAGAGTAGACGAACGCCTTTTGCACTTCGCTTTTGGCGAGAATATCATATTCCTTACGGGCAATGGAAATAAAATTCAGATAACGCTCGCGCTCCTCCTTCGTAATCGAAGGATGCTGATCCAGACCGTCCTTGATCGCCCGCAGCACATCCAGCGCATTCATGCACTGCAGATCGCCTTTGATCAGGGCGCTGGAGATCCGGTTGATGACATAACGCGGGTCGATGCCGGACATGCCTTCATCCAGATATTCGGTCTGCATTTCCTTCAGATCCGCTTCCTTGTAGCCCTCGACCTCTTCGCCGTCGTACATGCGCAGCTTCTTGATCAGATCCATCCCCTGCTTCTTGCTCTCCTTAAGCCGGGTCAGGATCGAGAAGATCGCCGCCGCGCGCAACGCGTGAGGGGCAATATGCACATGCTTCATATCGCTCTGGCCGATCAGCTTGGCGTAGATCTTCTCCTCTTCCGAGACCCGCAGATTATAGGGAACCGGCATGACAATCATGCGCGACTGGAGCGCTTCGTTCTTTTTATTGGAGATGAAGGACTTATATTCTGTCTCATTCGTATGGGCCACGATGAGTTCGTCAGCACTGATTAGCGCGAACCGCCCGGCCTTGAAGTTGCCCTCTTGGGTCAAGGACAGCAGGTTCCACAGGAACTTCTCATCGCATTTCAGCATTTCCTGGAATTCCATCAGGCCGCGGTTGGCCTTGTTCAGCTCCCCGTCGAAGCGGTAAGCGCGCGGATCGGACTCCGAGCCGAATTCGGTAATGGTTGAGAAGTCGATGCTCCCCGTCAGGTCAGCGATATCCTGCGACTTCGGGTCGGAAGGGCTGAATGTACCAATCCCCACCCGCTCCTCTTCCGACAACAGCACCCGGACCACGCCAACCTGTTCAATGTCCCCGTGGTACTCATTCTTCAGCCGCATCTGGCAGGACGGGCATAGATTGCCTTCAACCCGTACGCCAAGCTCCCGCTCAATCTCCGGACGCAGCTCCAGCGGAATCAAATGCAGCGGGTCCTCATGCATCGGGCAGCCCTCAATCGCATACACCGCACCCGCATCCGTACGCGAATATTGCTCCAGGCCGCGCTTCAGCAGCGTTACCAGCGTTGACTTCCCTCCACTGACCGGACCCATCAGGAGCAAGATCCGTTTGCGCACATCCAGCCTTCGGGCTGCGGAATGGAAGTATTCTTCCACCAGCTTCTCCACCGCACGATCCAGTCCAAAGATCTCCTGTTCAAAAAACTTATACCGTTTACGTCCGTTGATGTCCTCGACGCCGTGTGACTTGATCATGTCGTATACGCGGGAATGAGCCGTTTTTGCGGGAGAGGGGTCTAGTCTCAGCAGTTCTATATAGTCCTTGAAAGTGCCGCTCCACGCCAAACGGTCGTTCTCAGCCCGATACGAAGCTATACGCTCAAAAATATCCATGGCTCGCTGCCTCCTCTTGCGCTCCTACTTGCTCCACCAAGCTTAGAAAGTGTATTACATACCTATGCGGCGAGCCCGGAATAGTTGACCTCTTTTTTGCTGTGCTATAATAGAGAATCATGAATTCTCTATTATAATTACGCTGCAATCCAGGGCAGGAGTGACAACCAATGGCGATCAAACAGGAAACGGAGCTGTATGCTCCTTTGAAGGGATTTTTTGAACGGCAGGGCTATGAGATCAAGGGCGAGGTGCGCACTTGCGATCTGGTCGGTATCCGGGAGGACGAGGCCCAGCCGCTCATTGTGGAGATGAAAAAATCGTTCAATCTCGCCCTGCTGCTGCAGGGGATTGAACGGCTGCGCTTAAGCCCTAACGTCTACCTTGCGGTAGAACGCGTCAGGGAGAAGAAAGGCGCGGTCAACCAGCGCTGGGGCGAGCTCACCGGGCTGTGCCGCCGCCTCGGCCTGGGGCTGGTGACCGTCGTCTTCTACAAGACGAAGGCCCCGCTCGTCGAGGTGCTCGCGGAGCCGGGCGAGGCGCCGCCGCAGGCCCGCAGCGCCGTCCGCCGCCGCGAGCGTCTGCTCTACGAGTTCCGCGAACGCAGCGGGGACTACAACACCGGCGGCAGCACGCGCGTGAAGCTCGTGACCGCCTACCGCGAGAAGGCGCTGCGCGTCGCTCTCGCGCTGCAGGCCCTGGAGGCCGAAGCCGCTGATGCGGCCGGCCTCGGCGGGGGGCGCGCGGCGCTAAGCGGCGCGCCGGGCACTGCCGTGGCCGCTGCCGGGACGGCGGCCACGGATAC